>NZ_JBIWJT010000006.1:0-188025 GCF_044765325.1 Embleya sp. NPDC127516
GTGACGGCGGGACCCTCCAGGCCCAGGGCATAGGCCACCCGCCCGGAGATCACCGCGGCGGCGTTGCCGGTCAGGAAGTAGCCCTCCAGGCCCTCGGGTGCCTCGTGCAGGTGCGGGCCGTAGTCCTGGCCGTTGGAGCCGACGAAGACACCGGTGTGTGTGCCCGTCAAAGAGGCCGGGTCGATCCCGGCGTGCTCGAACGCCTCCCAGGAGGCCTCCAGGAGCAGCCGCTGCTGCGGGTCCATCGCAAGCGCCTCACGCGGCGAGATGCCGAAGAACGACGCGTCGAACTCGCCGGCGGTGTGCAGGAATCCGCCCTGCCGCGTGTAGCTGGTCCCGGCGTGCGCAGGGTCGGGGTGGTACAGCGCGTCCAGGTCCCAGCCGCGGTCGACCGGGAAGCCGGTGATGCCCTCGCGGCCTTCCGCGACCAACTGCCACAGTTCCTCGGGCGAGGTCACCCCGCCCGGGTAGCGGCAGCTCATTCCGACGATCGCGATCGGCTCGTCCGGATCGACCCGCACCGCGGGCACGGTCGGGCCGGCCGTGTCACCAAGCCCGGAATCCGCGGCGGCGCCGAAGAGTTCGTCGAGCAGGTAGCGGGCCAGGCCGTCCGGGGTCGGGTAGTCGAAGACCAGGCTGCCCGCCAGGCGCAGACCCGTGCTCGCGTTGAGGCGGTTGCGGATGTCGACCGCGGTGAGCGAGTCGAAGCCGAGTTCCTTGAAGGTGCGGTGCGCCTCGATCGCGGCGACCGAGGCGTGACCCAGGACTCCGGCGGCCGCGCCGCGAACGAGTTCGCGCAGCGCGTGCAGCCGTTCGCTCGCGGGCAACCCGGCCAGGCCGGCCGGCAGCGCGGTGGTCGCGGATTCGGCGGTGTGGTCGTCGGCCGTCCCGGCCAGGGCTCGCCGGACCTCGGGCAGGTCACCGATCAGCGGGCTGGGCCTGGTCACGGTGAAGGTGGTGGCGAACCGGGCCCACTGCACATCGGCGACCGCGAGGAAGGTCTCGTCGTCCGCGAGGGCCTGGCCGAGCACGGTCAGCGCGGCCTCGGGGTCCATCGCGGTGACGCCGAGGCGCTCGAATCGCTCGCCGGTGTCACCGGCGGACATCCCCGCTCCGGCCCACGCCCCCCATGCCACCGACGTGGCGGTCAGTCCTCGGGCCCGGCGGCGCTCGGCGATCGCGTCCAGCTCGGCGTTCGCGGCGGCGTAGGCGCCCTGCCCGCCGCCGCCCCACACGCCCGCGTTGGAGGAGATCAGCACGAAGGCGTCCAGGTCGTCGCCGGGGGTGCCGGCGAACAGCGCGTCCAGATGCTCTGCGCCGAGCGCCTTTCCGGCCAGTACGGCCTCGGTCTCGGCCGGGTCGGCGTCCAGGAGCGGCGTGGACCGCATGACGCCGGCGGCGTGTACGACGGTGCGGATCGGGCCGTGCTCGGTGTGTACCCGCTCGACCAGTTCGACCAGCGCGGCCCGGTCGGCGGTGTCGCACGCGGCGACGGTCACCCGCGCGCCCAGCGCGCTCAGTTCGGCGACCAGGGCGGCGGCGCCCGGCGTGTCCGGGCCCCGCCTGCCGGTCAGCACCAGGTGCTCGGCGCCGCGCGCCACCAGCCAGCGGGCGAGGTGTGCGCCGAGCGCGCCGGTCCCGCCGGTCACCAACGCGGTGCCCCGGGTGTGCCATTCGGCGGTCGGCCCGACCACGCGGGGGGCGCGGGTCAGGCGTCGGCCGAACACGCCGGACGGGCGCAGCGCCACCTGGTCCTCGTCCGAGTCCGCGAGGACCGCCACGAGGGCCCGGTAGGTCCGCTCGTCGGGGGTCTCCGGCAGATCGATCAAGCCGCCCCAGCGCTGCGGGTGTTCGAGCGCCGCGACCCGGCCCAGACCCCATACCGCCGCCGCTCCGGGCGTCGGCGCGGCGTCGGTGTCGTGACCGCCGGGAACCACGACCGCGCCTCGGGTGAGCGTCCACAGCCTGGCCGGTACGTCCGCGTCCGCCAGTGCCTGGATCAGCGTCAGCACGGCCGAGGTCCGCGTCGACAGCCCGGACCCGCCTGCCGTGTCGGTCAGGGCGGTCAGGCAGAGAACGCCGTCGACGTGGGAGACCTCGTCACGCGCGGCGCGCAGTGCGGCGGCGAGCTTCGCGCGGTCCGGGGCGCCGCCGGCGACGGGGACGGTGCGCACGGTGACGCCGCGTGCGGTGAGTTCCGCGGCGATCGCGGCGGCGATCGTGTCGTCGTCGGCGGTCGCGTCCGCCGACGTGATCAGCAACCAGGTGCCGGTCGCGGTGGGCGCGGCCGACTCGGGAATCGGCTGCCAACCGATCCGGTAGCGCCACCCGTCGATGGTGGACCTCTCCCGACGCTGCCGGCGCCACGAGGACAGGATCGGCAGTGCCTCCTCCAGCGAGCGCCGGTCGTCGGCGTCCGTCGCCGGCATCTCGGGCAGCGCCGTCGGGTCCTCGTCGTCCACGGCGGCCCAGAACGCGGCCTCCTCCGGATCCTGCTCCCGTTCCGATCCGGCGGCCGGCACGTCCAACCAGTAGTGCTCACGCTGGAAGGCGTAGGTCGGCAGGTCGACCGGCGGTGCGTCGTCGGCGTCGTCGGTGCCGGCGAACGCGGGCGACCAGTCCACCTCGACGCCCTGGACGTACGCCTCGCCCAGCGATTCGAGGAAGCGCGCCGGGCCGCCGTGGTCGCGGCGCAGCGTGCCCACGGTCACCGCGTTCGCGTCGACCGCGTCCAGCGTGCCCTGTACGCCCACCGTCAGCACCGGGTGCGGGCTCGACTCGATGAACGCGCCGATCCCGTCGGCCAGCAGCGCCCGTGTGGCCAGGTCGAACCGCACCGGCTCGCGCAGGTTGCGGAACCAGTAGGCGGCATCCAACCCGGCCGTGTCCAGGCGCTCGCCGGTCACCGCCGAGTAGAACGGGATCACCGACGCACGCGGCACGATCGGGCCCAGGATCTCCAGGAGTTCCGCCCGCAGGTCCTCCACCTGCGCGGAGTGCGACGCGTAGTCCACCGGGATCCGCCGGGCCCGTACGTCCTCGGCCTCGTACCCGGCCAGCAGTTCGTCCAGCGCGTCCGACTCACCGGAAACCACCGTCGACGCGGGGCCGTTCACCGTCGCCACGCTCACGCGCCCGGACCAGCGCGGCAATCGCGCCTCGACGTCCGCGACCGGCAGGGGTATGGACACCATGCCGCCCCGGCCGGCCAGCGACACGGCAATCGCCCGACTGCGCAGCGCGACCACCCGGGCCGCGTCCGACAGCGACAGCGCGCCCGACACGCACGCGGCCGCGATCTCGCCCTGCGAATGCCCCACCACGGCCGAGGGCACCACACCGAACGAGCGCCACAGCTCGGCCAGCGACACCATGACCGCGAACAACACCGGCTGGACCACGTCCACCCGGTCCAGCCCGCCGGCCTCCGGATCCTCGGCGCGCAGCACCTCGGTCAGCGACCAGTCGACGAATTCCGTCAACGCGGCCTCGCACTCCGCGATCCGCGCCGCGAATACCGGGGACGTGTCGAGCAACTCACTCGCCATGCCCACCCATTGCGAGCCCTGGCCGGGAAAGACCAGGGCCACCGCACGCCCGCTCACCGCGGCCTCGGCCCGCACGCCCTGGCCCGCCGCCAGGGACGCGAGCCCGTCGAGCAGTGTGTCCCGGTCCGTGCCGACCAGCACCGCGCGGTGCTCCATCGCGGCACGCGTGTTCACCAGCGCCCGAGCGATCGGCGCGGGCGTCGCCCGCGGATCGGCCGCCACGTACGCGCGCAGCCGTTCGGCCTGCGCGGGCAGCGCGGCGGCGGAGCGGGCGGAGAGCACCCAAGGGACCGGGGTCGGCGCCGGTCGCGGGTCCGCCGGTGCCGGGGTCGGGGTCGGGGTCGGGGTCGGCTTCGAGGCCGCGCTCGGGAAGCCCTGTTCCAGGACCACGTGTGCGTTGGTGCCGCTGATCCCGAACGAGGAGACCGCGGCCCGGCGCGGCGCGCCGGTCTCGGGCCACGTCCGCTGCTCGGTCAGCAGCGCCACCGCGCCCGAGGCCCAGTCCACGTGCGGGGAGGGCGCGTCGACGTGCAGCGTGCGGGGCAGTTCGGCGCGGCGCAGCGCCTCCACCATCTTGATCACGCCCGCGACCCCGGCGGCGGCCTGGGTGTGTCCGATGTTCGACTTCAACGACCCCAGCCACAAAGGCTGTTCGGCCGCATGCTCGCGTCCGTACGTGGCCAGCAGCGCGTGCGCCTCGATCGGGTCGCCCAGCGCGGTGCCGGTGCCGTGTGCCTCCACCGCGTCCACGTCCGCCGCGGACAGACCCGCGTCGGCCAGCGCCGCGCGGATGACCCGTTCCTGGGCGAGGCCGTTCGGCGCGGTCAGGCCATTGCTGGCACCGTCCTGGTTGATCGCCGAGCCGCGCAGCACGGCCAGGATCCGGTGGCCGTTGCGCAGCGCGTCCGAGCGCCGTTCCAGGACCACGATGCCGGCGCCCTCGGCCCAGCCGGTGCCGTCCGCCGCCGCCGCGAACGCCTTGCACCGACCGTCCGCGGACAGGCCGCGCTGGCGGCTGAACTCGACGAACATGCCGGGCGAGGACATCACCGCCACGCCGCCGGCCAGGGCCAGGCCGCATTCGCCGCGCCGCAGCGCCTGGGCCGCCCAGTGCAGCGCGACCAGCGAGGACGAGCACGCCGTGTCCACGGTGATCGCGGGGCCTTCCAGGCCGAGCGTGTAGGCGACCCGGCCGGAAGCGACGCTGACCGTGCTGCCGGTGAGCAGATAGCCCTCATGGCCGGCGGCGGCCTCGTGCAGGCGGGCGCCGTAGTCCTGGGCCATCGCGCCGACGAAGACGCCGGTGCGGCTGCCGCGCAGCGAGTCGGGGTCGATTCCGGCGTGTTCCAGCGACTCCCAGGAGGTCTCCAGGAGCAGCCGCTGCTGCGGGTCCATGGCCTGCGCCTCGCGCGGCGAGATACCGAAGAAGGCCGCGTCGAACTCGGGGGCGTCGTAGAGGAATCCGCCGTAGCGGGTATAGCTGGTGCCGGACCGGTCCGGGTCCTGGTCGTAGAGGTTGTCCAGGTCCCAGCCCCGGTTGGTCGGGAACACCGAGACGGCGTCGGTGCCGTCCGCGACCAGTCGCCACAGGTCCGCGGGCGATCGCACGCCGCCCGGCAGTCGGCAGCTCATTCCCACGATCACGATGGGATCGTCCGCGTCGCGCTCCGCACTCGCGGCCGCGTCGAGGCGCGCGTCGGGCCCGGGCTCGTCGGCGCCGGGGTCGGTGCCGAGCAGGAGGGTACGCAGGTGTTGCCCGGTGGCCGCACCGGTCGGGTGGTTGAACAGCAGCGTGGGTGGAAGGTCGAGCCCGGTGGCGGCGGTGAGGCGGTCGCGCAGTTCGACCAGGCTCACCGAGTCGAAGCCGAGGTCCTTGAACGACAGGGTCGCGTCCACCGATCCGGCGGAACCGTGTCCGAGTACGACGGCGATGTGGCCAAGGACCAGGTCGGTCAGCGTCCTGGTCTGCTCGGCCTCGCCGAGCCCGGCCAGGCGCCGTACGAGCGGGTTCGCCTCGGTCTCGCGCCGCTCGTCGCCGTCCGCGTCGATCGCCGCCGCGACGGGCGCGGCGACCGACGCCGCCGGGCGTCGCCCTGTCGGTACGTCCAGCCAGTGGCGCTCGCGCTGGAACGCGTAGGTGGGCAGCGGCACCCGGCGCGTGTCGATGTGCGCGAAGGCGGCCGAGAGGTCGACGGCGACGCCTTGGACGTACGCCTCGCTCAGCGACCGCAGCAGGCGGTCCGCGCCGCCGTCGTTGCGGCGCAGCGTGCCGAGGGTGATCGCGTCGGCACCGCTCTCGTCGACGGTGCCACGCACCCCGACCGTGAGCACCGGATGCGGGGTCGCCTCGACGAACGCGCCGATCCCGTCCGCGAGCAGCGCCCGTGTGGCCAGGTCGAACCGCACCGGCTCGCGCAGGTTGCGGAACCAGTAGGCGGCATCCAACCCGGCCGTGTCCAGGCGCTCGCCGGTCACCGCCGAGTAGAACGGGATCACCGACGGACGCGGTGCGATCGGGGCCAGGATCTCCAGGAGTTCCTCCCGCAGGTCCTCCACGTGTGCCGAGTGGGACGCGTAGTCCACCGGGATCCGTCGACCCTCGACGCCGTCTGCGGCCAGCGCGCCGATCAGTTCCTCCAGCGCGTCCGGGTCACCGGAAACCACCGTTGAGGCGGGCCCGTTGACCGTCGCCACGCCGATCCGGCCGGTCCACGCGGAAAGGCGCTCCTCGGTGTCGGCGAGCGGCAGCGGTACGGACACCATGCCGCCGCGCCCGGCCAGCGACCGCGCGATCGCCTGACTGCGCAAAGCCACCACGCGCGCCGCATCCGACAACGTCAGCCCGCCCGCGACACACGCCGCCGCGATCTCACCCTGCGAATGACCCACCACCGCGGCCGGCACCACACCGAACGAGCGCCACACCCGCGCCAACGACACCATCACCGCGAACAACACCGGCTGGACCACATCCACCCGGTCCAACGACGGCGCACCCGCACCGCCCCGCAACACCTCGACCAGCGACCAGTCGACGAACTCCGCCAACGCCGCCTCACACTCCGCGACCCCAGCCGCGAACACCGGCGATGTGTCCAGGAGTTCGGCCGCCATGCCGACCCACTGCGACCCCTGACCCGGAAACACCAGCGCGACCGGACGCTCGGCGCCGCCGACCCCGCGCACCACGCCGGCGTCGGGCAGGTCGTCGGCCGCCGCGAGCGAGGTGAGTGCGGCGAGCAGTTCGGTGCGTCCGGTGCCGAGCAGCACGGCACGCTGCTCGAAGGCGGACCGGGTCCCGGTCAGCGCACGACCCACCTCGGCCACCGTGAACTCGGGCCGCTTTGTCACGAAGTCGCGCAGCCGGGCCGCCTGTTCGATCAGGGCGGGCTCGGTACGGCCGGACACCACCCACGGCAGCGTGGTCGAGGTGTCGTCGTCCTGCGCGTCGGCCGTCCCGGAGTCGGTCGGCGCGTCCGGAGCGGAGGACAGCACCAGGTGGCAGTTGGTCCCGCCCATGCCGAACGAGGAGACCCCCGCGAGCAGTTCGCCGTCGGGTGCGGTCCATTCGCCGGTGTCCCGGCTGACCCGGAGGTTGAGTCCGGCGAAGTCGATGTCGGGATTGGGTACTTCGAAGTTGAGGCTGGGCACCAGTTCGCGATGCTCCAGGCACAGCACGGTCTTGAGCAGGCCGACGATGCCGGCGGCGCCTTCGAGGTGGCCGACGTTGGTCTTGGCGGAGCCGACCAGCAGGGGGCCGCGGGATCGATCGGCGCGGGCCGCGCCGATCACCGCGCCCAGTGCGGCGGCCTCGATCGGGTCGCCGACCCGGGTGCCGGTGCCGTGCAGTTCGACGTACTGGACGTCGGCGGGATCGACGCCGGCCGCGCGGTAGGCGGCGCGCAGCACGTCCTGTTGGGCGAGCGGGTTGGGCGCGGTGAGCCCGGCCCCGCCGCCGTCGTTGTTGACCGCGCCGCCGCGGATCACGCAGTGGATGTGGTCGCCGTCGCGGCGGGCGAGGTCCAGCGGCTTGAGCACGATCAGCGCGCCGCCCTCGCCGCGCACGTAGCCGTTGGCCCGGGCGTCGAAGGTGTGGCAACGACCGTCGGGCGACAGGCCGCCGAACTTGGCGGCGCCCAGGGTGCTGTCCGGGATCAGGTTCAGGTTCACGCCGCCGGCCACGGCGAGGGTGGTCTCGCCCCGGCGCAGGCTCTCGCAGGCCAGGTGCACGGCGACCAGTGCGGACGACTGGGCCGCGTCCACGGACATGCTGGGTCCGCGCAGGTGCAGCAGGTACGAGAGGCGGTTGGCGAGCACGCCGCGCTGCAGGCCGGTGACGGTGTGCCGGTCGACCGCCTCGGGGCCGGCCTGGTGCACCAGTCGCGCGTAGTCGTCGTAGTTGGCGCCGATCCAGACCCCGGTCGCGCTGTCGGCCAGGCTCGCGGGCACGATGCCGGCGTTCTCGAACGCCTCCCAGCCCAGCTCCAGGGCGAGTCGCTGCTGCGGGTCCATCGAGCGGGCCTCGCGCGGGCTGATTCCGAAGAACGCCGGGTCGAACCGGTCGACGTCGTCGATGAAGCCGCCCCACCGGGTGTTCATCCGGCCGGGGACGCTCGGGTCGGGGTCGTAGTACGCGTCCGCGTCCCAGCGGTCGGCGGGGGGTTCGGTGATGCCGTGGCCACCGGCGCGCAGCAGCGCCCGGAAGGCGGCCGGGTCCGGCGCCTTCGGCAGCCGGCAGGAGATGCCGATCACCGCGATGGAGTCGTCTGCCGGCTGCACGGACGCGGACTTCCTGGCCATGGTGCTGGTACCCCCGTACCGAAAACGGATGGATCGAACGGTCGAGCGGAGTGTCGGGGCGGGACTCGGCCGCTCACCGAACGGCGAGTGCGAGCGAGGACGGGCGGCGGACGACGGCCGATGGGCGGTGGGCGGTGGGTGCCGGCGGTGAGTGTCGGCGGCGGGCGGCGGCGCGAACGAGGCGACCGCATACCGTGCGACCCGTCGCGTTCCACCCCCGCCGCCGGCGCGGCGGCTACTCCTCCCGCGCCTGTGACACCCCTTGTGGTTCGCTCGCGCGCATGTACGCGGCGAGTCGGGTCGGGGTCGGGTGGTCGAAGAGGTCGGCGAGTTTGAGCGAGCCGGAGATCATCGCCTCGGCCCGCTGGACCAGTTGCGCACCGAGCAGCGAATGCCCGCCGTGCGAGAAGAAGTTGGTGTCGGCGTCGACGTCGGGTCGGTTCAGGAGTTCGCGCCACAGCGCGACCAGGGCGGCGGTCGACTCGTCGTCCGGCTCCGCGCCGCCGGCGCCTTCGACGCGGGCGCTGCGGTGTTCGGCGGCGAGCCGGACCAGCGCCGGGTAGTCGATCTTGTCGTTCAGGGTGGTCGGGAAGCTCTCCACCACGAAGAACTCCTGCGGGACGGCCGAGGCGGGCAGTTCGCCGCGGGCGTGCTCCCACAGCCCGTCGGAGGGGTCGGTGCTGGGCGCGGCCTCGACGAACGCGGCCAGCGTGGCGTCGGGACCGGGGCCGCCGAGAACCACCACGGCGGCGCCCTTGACCTCGGGGTGGGCGCGCAACACCGCCTCCACTTCGCCGAGCTCGATCCGGTTGCCGCGCAGCTTGACCTGCCGGTCCAGCCGGCCCTGTACCTCCAGGGTGCCGTCGGCGCGCCACCGGGCCTGGTCGCCGGTGCGGTAGTGGCGGCCGTACTCGGGGTGCCGGCGGAAGCGGTCCGCGTCCAGTTCCGGGCGCTCGTGGTAGCCGATGGCCACCCCCTCGCCCGCGATGCACAGTTCGCCACGGACGCCGACCGGCAGTTCCCGGCCGTCGGGAGCGGCGACGAAGACTCGGGTGTTGCGGATCGGCCTGCCCACCGACACCGGCCCGCCGTCGGTGTCGTCGGCGCCGATCCGGCCGGAGGTGGACCAGATGGTGGTCTCGGTGGGGCCGTACACGTTCCACAGCTCGCAGCCGGTGGCCAGGAGCTCTCGGGCCAGGTCGGCGGGCAGCGGTTCGCCGCCGCACAACACCCGCAGGCCGGCCAGGACCGGGCCGGCGTCGGCCAGCACCAGTCGCCAGGTGGTCGGGGTGGCCTGCACGATGCCGACCCGGTGCGTGGTCAGCACCTCGCGCAGCGCGGCGCCGTCGGTGCGCGCCGAGTCCGGGGCGACCACGAGTCGACCGCCCGTGGCCAGGGGCACGAACAGTTCCAGCGCGGAGATGTCGAACGTGAACGTGGTCATCCACAACGTCACGTCGGCGGGGCCCGCGTGCTGCTCGGCGGCGAAGTGCGCGACCAGGTTGGCCAGGTTGCGGTGGCTCAGCAGGGTGCCCTTGGGGCGGCCGGTGGAGCCGGAGGTGTAGATGAGGTAGGCGCACGACTCCGGGTCGACGTCGACGTCCAGGTCCAGGTCCGGGTCGAGTTCCGGGTCGAGGTCCGACGCCGAACCGGCGGGCGTTCCGGCGTCGAGAGCGGGCAGCGCGAGCACGGTCAGGTCGGCGATCTCCGGCAGTGCGACGCCGTCGGCGACCAGCACCGCCCGTGCCCGGGAGTCGGTGAGCTGGTAGGCGATGCGATGTTCGGGGTGGTCCGGGTCGAGGGGGAGGTAGGCGGCTCCGGCCAGCCAGACGCCGAACACGGCGGCGGCCAGTTCGGGACCGCGCGGCGCGGCCAGCGCGACCACGTCGCCCGACGCAACGCCCGCGCCGCGCAGCAGGTCGCGCACGGACTGCGCGCCCGCCCACAGTTCGCCGTAGCCGATCCGCCGGGTCCCGTCCTCGATGGCCGGCGCCGTCGGATCGGCCGCGACCCGGGCGGCGACCGCGGCCGGGACACCGGCGGCGTCCTCGGCGCCGGTGTCGTTGGCGGCGGCGAGCAGCGCGCGCTCCTCGGCATACCCGATCGGGATCTCGCGCAGCGGCCGGTCCGGGGCGTCCGGGTCGGCGCCCAGCGCCAACAGCAGCGCCTCGTAGCGACGGGCCAGCGCGCGCACCTGGGCCCGGTCGAGAACCTCGGTGTAGTGCACGGCGCGCAGCCGGATGCCCTCCGGCGCGGACATCAGGAAGAACTCAAGGTCGAACTTGCTGGAGCCGTTCTCGACCACGGCCACCGAGGCCTTGCGGCCGCCGATCTCCAGGTCGGGCAGGCCCATGCCGGGCACGTAGTTGAACACGTGCCGGAACAGCGAGTTGCGCCAGCCGGAGCCGTCCCGCTCGACGTCCTCGAGCATCGTGTCCACCGGCACGCCGGTGTGCATGAAGCCGGCGAAGAACACGTCCCGGGTGCGGCGCACCAGTGCGCGGAAACCTTCCGCCGGATCCACCCGCACGCGCAGCGGCAGCACGTTGATGTGGTAGCCGACGGCGCGCTGATCGCGCGGACCGCGCAGGTTGACCGGCGCGCCCACGGTCAGGTCCGGGCCGGCGCCGTGCGCCTCGAGCAGCGCGTAGTAGGCGGCGAGGAGCACCACCGCCTCGGGGGCCTTGAGTTCGCGTTGGAGTCGGCGCACCACGGCGGTCGCCTCGTCCGACAGGTCCACCACGAGTTGGTCGCCGGTGAGCGTGGTGGTGGCCGGTTCCGGGGTCTGGCAGGCCAGTTCGAGGCCGGCCGGGCGGAAGCCGGCGAGGTGTTCGCGCCAGTACGCCAGACCGGCCGGCGCGGGCGGCGCCTCGGTGAGCGCGGGCACCACCGCGCGCAGCTCCTCGGGCGGGCGCCCGGTCTCCACCAACGCGTCGTGTACCGCGACCAGTTCCTCGAGCACGATCATCGCCGAGGTGGTGTCGAAGACCAGGTGGTGTGCGGTGAGGCAGAGCACGTCCTGCTCGCCGTCGGTGAACACCACCGCACGGACCAGCGACTCGCCCTCGAGTGCGAACGGGGTGCCGGCGAACTCGGCGAGTGCGACGTCCAGTTCACCGGCCGCGACCTGGACCCGGTCGATCCGGGCGGTGGTCGCGGCGGCCGGCCGCACCTCCTTGGTCAACGTCGCGTCGTCGGCGTGGAAGACGGTGCGCAGCACCTCGTACCGGCGCAACAGCACGGTCAGCGCCGAGCCGAGCGTCTCCGGGTCGAACTCGCCGGTGCTCCGCAGCGAGATGGAGAGGTTGTTCACCGGCGTGCCGGGGACCATCTTCTCCAGCAGCCACAGCGCCTCCTCCTTGCGCACCGCCGCGCTCCGGCGGTCGGACCCGGCCCGCTCCGCGGCACCGCCGGGCGCGTCGGTCCGCCCGGTGTCGGCGGCCGGGTCGGTGTCGTTGTCGGCTGCCGCGACCGGAGTCGCGGTGTGCGCGTCGTGCGCGCCGGAGTGCCCACGCATGTCTGACGTCCCCTCATTGCACTGGTGCGTCGCCGCCGCCGGTGCTCGGCTCGGCCGGCTCTCGTATCGGCCGATTCCCGGCCCGTTCCCGACCCGGTCCGCGCTGTGGACCCGGTCCCTTCCCGACCCGGTCCCCCCGCTGTGGACCTGGCCCGTGTGCCGCGCCCGAATCGCGGGCGTCGCCCTGCGGCGGGTCCCGGTCGGCCCACCGCCTCGGGGCGAGGTCGCCCCGGCGTTCGGCTCAGCCGAGCAGCCCGAGCACCGTGCGCGCGACGTCCTCGTCGCGCAGCAGGTCGGCGTGGTCGATGTCGAAGGTGATCTCCCGACCGATCAGATCCTCGCGGCCGTTGCTGCGGGCCAGGTTCAGGCCGTTGGTCTCGGTGCGCGAGGTGATCGCGGTCGCGGCGGCCCAGCCCGCGGCGTAGTCGATCTCGGTGGCCGCGGTCAGATAGGAGACGAACGCGGTGAAGGTGCCGCCCAGTTCGGCGGAGCGCTCGGCGTCCAGGCCGGCCCGGGCGAAGGCGGTGCGGCCGACGTCCTGGAAGATCCGGTCCAACGCGGCGCCGAAGGCCACCAGTTCCGGGTTCTCCTCGCGGGCCTTCTTGCCCGCCTCCTGGGCGTCGCCGACCTCGGTCGGCGAGAGCACCACGGAGAGGTTCCCGACGACCTTGTGGAACTGCCAGTACAGGGTGAGTTCGGAGACCGCCTCGGGGTCGAAGAGCACCACCGCGGGCGCGGTCTCCTGGCGCTTGGTGACGTGCTCGGCCAGTGCCGCCGCGTACACGGAACCGGCGCAGTAGCCGAACACCCCGACCACCGGGATGTCGCCGCCGGGCAGGCCGTCGACCCAGCGGGCCACCTGGTCGGCGCCCGAACCCGCGCCCGGCGCGCCGGCGGCGGTGGGGACCGTCTCCCACAGTTGCAGGCCCGGCGCGATCCGCGGCGCGAACTCGGCGAAGCCTGCCTCCGGCCGGCCGGTGGCCGGGAAGTCGGCGGCCAGGATGACCCCTTCGCCGCCTCGGTCGTTGAGCAGTTTCCACGAGCCCTGGTCCGCCATTGCGATCCCCCAGTCGGATGAGCCGGCCGGTTGAGCCGGCCGCGCTTTTCCCATCGCTGCCACTGCGGTCGACGCTATGCAGGGGTTTCCACGGACACCACCCATAGAAGTTCGACGGGCACCCGGAGTAAGCATGGGGGTACCCCGAACAACCCCTATGCCCCCGATCGGGGTCGTGACGTTGACCATTGCATCGAAATGAGAACTCGTGATAGTGGGTCGAACACGGTGCGTGCCCGTGGTCGCGTTCGCCCGTGGATGCCCTCGACCGGCCCGAACGCGGGTTTGCCGGCAGCTTCCCGAGAGATTCCTGAGAGTTTCCTGAACGTCGCGTCCGGCTCGCCGGGCGCGCGGCCGAGGTCGTGCGCGACCGGCCGCGGGATTCAGCGAACGCTCAGGAACCTCTCAGCGACAGGCCACTCGGCGCCGGCACGGTACCGGCATGAGCGCACACGGGTCGCACCACAGCACGGTGCACCATCGGATCGCGGAGGCCGCCGGATGATCGAGGTCAAGCAACTGACCAAGCGCTACGACGACAAGGTCGCCGTCGACGACCTGAGTTTCACCGTCCGGCCGGGTCGGGTGACCGGGTTCCTCGGGCCCAACGGCGCGGGCAAGACCACGACGATGCGGATGATCCTGGGGTTGGACACCCCGACCGCGGGAGCGGCCACGGTGAACGGTCGCAAGTATGTGGATCTGCCGCAACCGATGCGCGCGGTGGGGGCGTTGCTGGATGCCAAGGCGGCGCATCCCAGCCGTACCGCGCGCAGCCACCTGGTCTGCCTGGCGCGCAGCAACGGCCTGCCGGCACGGCGCGCGGGCGAGGTGCTGGAGCGGGTCGGCCTGGAGGAGGTGGCGGGCAAGCGGGTCGGGCAGTTCTCGCTCGGGATGAGTCAGCGTCTGGGCATCGCCGCCGCGCTGCTGGGGGATCCCGACATCCTGATGTTCGACGAGCCGGTGAACGGGCTGGACCCGGAGGGCATCCGGTGGATCCGGCAACTGATGAAGCGGCTCGCCGACGAGGGCCGCACGGTGCTGGTTTCCAGCCACCTGATGAGCGAGATGGCGCTCACCGCCGACCACTTGATCGTGATCGGCCGCGGTCGGCTGGTCGCCGACACCGGCCTGGAGGAGTTCATCGAGCGCAGTTCCACCCACTCCGTGCTGGTGCGCACCCCGTTCGCGGACGCGTTCGGCCGGGTGTTGACCGCGCACGGCGCGAAGGTGCGGCTGGACGAGACCGGTGCGCTGGTGGTGTCCGAGATGGACAGCCTGGAGATCGGTCGCCACGCCGCCGCCGACGGGGTTCCACTGGCCGAACTGACGCCGCAGCGCACCTCGTTGGAGGAGGCGTTCATGGAGTTGACCCGGGACAGCGTGGAGTACAACGTGACCGAAGGAGCGGTTCGATGACCACCGTGACCGAGACCCGCGAGCGGGTCGAGTCGACCGAGTCGCCGGCCGGGAAGGCGCGCGCGTACCGGGTGACCGACGTGCTGTTCTCCGAGTGGTCGAAGATCTGCTCGTTGCGCTCGACCGCGTACACCCTGCTGGCGACGATCGCGCTCGGGGTGGGACTGGGACTGCTGTTCACCGCCGCCGGGGCGGCGCAGTACGAGGATTCGAGCGCGGCCGACCGGCTCGACTTCGACCCGACGGCGACCAGCATCAAGAGCTACATCATCGCCCAGTTGGCGGTGGGCGTGCTGGGCGTGCTCGTGGTCACCTCCGAGTACGCCACCAAGATGATCATGACCAGCATGGTCTCGGTGCCGCGCCGGTCCTGGCTGCTGGGCGCCAAGGCCGCGGTGTTCGCCGCGGTGGCGCTGGTGGTCGGCCAGATCGTCGGGTTCGCCGCGTTCTTCGTCGGCCAACCGGTGCTCGACGCGCGCGACGCGCCGTACGTGAGCCTGGGCGATCCTGGCGTGCTGCGCGCGGTGTTCGGCTGCGGGCTCTACCTCGCCGCGATCGGCCTGCTCGGCGTCGCGCTGGGCACCCTCCTGCGGGCCACGGCCGGCGCGCTGGCCGTACTGGTCTCGGTCACCCTGCTGGTACCCACCCTGGTCACCGCGCTGCCCACGTCGTGGGAGACCAACGTGCAGAAGTGGTGGCCCACCAACGCGGGCAGTCAGATCATGGCGGTGCACCGGGATCCGGACATGTTCGGTCCGTGGGCCGGGTACGGGATGCTCTGCGCGTGGGTCGCGCTGATCCTCGCGATCGCCTTCGCGGTCTTCCGCACCCGCGACGTGTAGCGCGCGACCGATGGCGCGGCCGGCCGGATCGGCGGGACTTGGCTCGAAAACGCACGGGAACGATGGGGGCTGGGCATGACAGGCGGGATCCACGGCGGGCCCGGCCGGGCTCGGCCCGGGCCGGAACTGCTCCTGGTGGTGGAGGACGAACCCACGGTGCGCGAACTGCTGTCCGCGAGCCTGCGTTTCTCCGGTTTCGCGGTCGCCTCCGCGGCCACCGGCGACGAGGCGCTGGCGATGGCCGTGCGCGATCGCCCGGATCTGGTCGTCCTGGACGTGATGTTGCCGGACATGGACGGCTTCGAGGTGCTTCGGCGACTGCGCGAGGAGTTCGGCGGGGCCGTCCCGGTGCTCTTCCTCACCGCGCGGGACGGCTCCGAGGACAAGATCAACGGACTCTCCCTGGGCGGCGACGACTACGTCACCAAGCCGTTCCAACTCGACGAGTTGATCGCCCGGATCCGGGCCGTGCTGCGCCGGGCGCGGGGCGAAACGGCCGGCGAGGGCACGCTGATCGTCGCCGACCTGGAGGTCGACGTGAACGCGCGCCTGGTCACCCGCGCCGGGCAGGCGATCGATCTGTCCCCGACCGAGTTCAAGCTGCTGCGCTACCTGTTGGAACACGTCGACCAGGCGTTGGAGAAGTCCCGCATCCTCAACGACGTGTGGCGCTACGACTTCGGCGGGGACGCGGGCATCGTCGAGTCGTACATCAGCTATCTGCGCCGCAAGGTGGACCACGTGGAACCGAAGCTGATCCACACGGTGCGCGGGATCGGGTACGTGCTGCGCAGGCCCCGCCCGTGACCGTCGCCGACGCCGACGCCGCGGCCGGGGGCGGGGGCGGGGGCGGGGCCGGGTCGAGCGCCGCACGGCCCGCCGAGGACGGGGCCGGTCCCGGTCCCGGCGCCGGCGACGGGAGCACCGGGCCGGGTCGAACCGGGCCGCTGCGCCGGGCGGCCGGGCTGCTCCGGCGCGGCCGGCGCGTCCTGGGCCGCCGATCGTTGCGCGCCCGGGTACTGCTGTTGACCGTGTGCCTGCTCGCGATCGGGTTGTTGATCAGCAACGCGGTGGTCCTCGCGTCGCTGCGCGCGCCGCTGGTGGACCGGGTGGACAGCCAACTGCGCACCACCGGCCGCCTGATGGCCGGGGTCACCCCGCAGTTCCTGATCACCTTCCGCCAGTCCCCCGACCAACCCCAGGCCCTGCCGCTGGACCTGGTCGGCGACCTGTACGTGGCCTACCTCGCACCGGACGGCCGCATCGAGCAGACCGGTCGGGCCGGCGCCCATCGCGACAACCCGGACCCCAAGCCGCCCACCCTGGACACCGCGGCCGTCGCGCGCCGGGCCGGCCGCCCGTTCGAGCTCGCGGGCCGCGGCGACACCACGTGGCGGGTGTTGGTGCTGGCGCGCACCACCGGCCCGCCCGGCTCCGGGGTGCTGGTGGCCGCGTCACTCGACGAGGTCGAGGCCACCGTGGACCGGGTCCGCCTGGTCTGCCTGGTGATCACCGCGGCCACGCTGGCCCTGCTCACCGTGCTCGGCTTCTTCGCGGTCAAGGGCGGACTGCGCCCGCTGCGCCGGATCGAGGAGACCTCGGCGGCCATCGCCGGCGGCGATCTGGCCCGTCGGGTCCCGGACACCGCCGCGCCGAACACCGAGATCGGCCGGCTCAGCACGGCGCTCAACGGCATGCTCGCGCAGATCGAGACCGCGGTGGCCGCGCGCGCCGCCTCGGAGGCCCGGCTGCGCCGGTTCGTCGCCGACGCCAGTCACGAACTGCGCACCCCGTTGACCGGGATCAAGGGCCTGACCGAGCTGTATCGCATGGGCGCGCTGCCCGAGCGCACGGACGTGGACCGCACGATGGACCGGATCGAGCGCGAGTCGACCCGGCTGGGCCGGTTGGTCGAGGACCTGCTGCTGCTCGCCCGGCTCGACGAGCGCGCCGCCGCCGATCCCGGCGCGCTGCAGTTGCGCCCGGAGCCGATGGACCTGCGCTCGCTGGCCGCCGACGCGCTGCACGACCTGCGCGCCCTGGACCCCTCCCGGCCGGTCCGGCTGACCGGCCCGGACGGCGGCCCGGTGAGCCCGGCACCGACGATGGGCGACGAGCGCCGACTGCGCCAGGTGGTCACCAATCTGATCGGCAACGCCGTCACCCACACCCCGGCGGGCAGCCCGGTGCGGATCGGGGTGGGCACGATCGCGGACGGGGTGCTGATCGAGGTGGCGGACAGCGGACCTGGGTTGACCGACGAGCAGGCGCACCGGGTGTTCGAGCGCTTCTACCGCGTGGACGGCTCGCGCAGCCGCAGCACCGGCGCCGGCGCGGGCCTGGGTCTGGCCATCGCCCAGTCGCTGACCCAGGCCCACGGCGGACGCCTGGAACTGCGCACCGTGCCCGGCACCGGGGCAACCTTCCGCCTGATCCTGCCCGCACACACCGGCGACCCGGCGACCTGAACCGGCCGCCCTGCCGCTCCCTACCGGGTCGCCCGACCCGGTCCGCCCCGCCCGCTCCGTACCGGGTCGCCTGGCCCGCGACCCGGCACGGCCCGGGATGCTAACCGGCTCGGCAGGTCTCCAGGGCCACCGGCAGGAAGGGCCGGCCCTTGACGTTGAGCTTGCGGTAGATCCGGGTCAGGTGTTGCTCGACGGTGCCGGTGGTGATGTGCAGTTCGTCGGCGATCTGCCGGTTGGTGTAGCCGCGTACCGCCAGCCGGCCCACCCGGCATTCGGCCGTGCTCAGCGACCCGGTGTCCACCGGCTCGGCGAAGGTACGGACCGGCCCGGACAAGGTCGGCGGCCGGGTCGGCTCACCGCCGCCCGCGCTCCGCAGCAGTGGCTCCGCGCCGCAGATCATCGCCAGACCGGTCGCCTGGCGCCGAGCCATCCGGGCCCGGGTGGGATCCCCCAGTGCCTGGTGGGCGTCACCCAGATCGGCCAGACAGTACGCCAGTTCGAGCTGGTCACCGGAATCCAGGAGCAGATCGCCCGCCCGGGTCAACACCTTGGGACGTTCCGCGGGCGACAGGGTGGCGGCCAACGCCCGTAGCGAGATGCCGTGCGTACGGGTGCCCCGGGTGTCGGTCAGCGCGAGTTGTTCCTCGGCCAACTCCCGGGCCCGACGGCGCCGTCCCAACCGCAGGTGCGCCAGCGCCGACTCGCTGCGCCAGGGCACCAGCGCCGGCAGGTCCATCTGCCAGCTCCGCATCAGTTCGCCGCACGCGGTGAAGTCGCGCAGCGCCGCCGAGGGCCGGTCACCGGCCATGTGATGTCGGCCTCTGGCGTGCAGGTAGTGCAGCCCGGCCCGGGTCTCGTACATCGCCTCCGGGATCGGATGGGCCAGGTAGCGGGCGGCCGTGTCCAGGTCGCCGCGCATCGTCTCGGCCAGGACCAGCCAGGCCAGCGGTCCGCCGATGCCGATCCCCCAGCTCTGTGGGGACAGGCAGGCCAGCGCGGTCAGCGCGGTGTCGGCACTGGCCCCCAGGTCGCCGAGCCGGAAGTCCACGCTCGCCTTGATCGCCCGCAGCAGCGCCTGCCGGTTGGGCGCGGTGCGCCGGTCGGCCTGCTCGATCAGCCGGTCGGTCCACACCCGCGCCTTGGGCAACTCGTCCGAGTACAGCAGCGCGAGCAGCGCGGAGGCCATCGCGTCCTCGGTGCGATCGCCGAGATGACAGTTCTGCAGCACCTGCTCGGCGGCGTACACGGTGCTCTCGTCCGAGCGCCCGGTGAGCACCGCGGAGAGCACCTCGACCGCCTGCACCTGCGGGTTCATCACCGTGGGGTGGCCAGGATCCAACGGCGGTCCCAGGCCGGAGTCCGCGGCGTAGACCACCGCGGGCGGATGGAGCACGAACAGCGACTGGTGGGCGACGTGGTAGCCGGCGGCGGCGTGCCGGTCGGCCTCGTCGGTGGCCCGGAACAGCTCGAACATCAGGCCGATCACCTCGGCGGCCTCCTCCGAGCGGCCGTGCCACAACAGGTGCCTGGCCAGTGCGAGTCCGTCCCGCCGCCCCAGGTGTCCGTCCCGCAACGCCTGGGTGAGCGCGGTCAGATGGCGGGCCGCGGCCGACGGGTCCACCCGCCATTCCATCTGGGCCAGCTCCGCGGTGACCGTCGCGCGGATACCCTCGTCGACGCTGCATCTGCGGGCGTGGTTGAGGCATTCGATGGCGAAGTCGATCTCGTCGCCCAGGGCCGCCTGTTCGGCCGCCTCGCGCAGCGCGGCCACCGCCCAGCCCTGCCCGACCGGTTCGGCCGCGATCAGCCGTTCGGCAATCCGGCGCGCCGACGCCCCGGTCTCGTGCAGCAGGTTCGCGGCCTGCCCGGACAGGTCCGCCCGGTGGGTGAAGTCGTGGTCGGCCAGCACGATCGCCTCGATCGCCGGATGCCGGAACCGTTCCCCGTCCAGCAGCCCCGCGCCGCGCAGCGTCTTCATCGCGCCCGCGGCGTCCTCGGAGCCGATCTGGATCAGTTCGCCCACCAGCGCGGGAGCGGCCGGCGACCCCAGCACCGCGATCGCGCGGGCCACCTCGCCGTCCAGCGGCGCGCCGTGGTGCAGACAGGCCAACACCGCTTCGCGGAACGATTCGCCCATCACCACGCCGTCCGCCTGGCGGACGGCCCCGGGCAGGGTGGTGGGCAGGTCGTCGACCAGGGCGTGCACCAGACGCGGATTGCCGCCGCTGAGCGCGTGGCAGCGCACCCCCAGGCCCTGCGCGCCGACCGCGCCCAGCCGCTGCTCCAGGATGTTGGCTACGCCCACCGGGGACAGCGCCCGCAACCGGACGTGGTGGCCGAAGGGCCGGTCGACGAACCCCGCCCACGAGGTGGGGTCGAGCCGCTTGCCCAGGTTCAGGTCGCTGCAGATCATCAGGATCCGGGCCACCCGAAGCCGATTCGCCAGGTAGAACAGCAGCTTGCGGGAGGCGAGGTCGGCGTGCTGGAAGTCGTCGACCATGACCACGAGCGGCTGCAGCTCGGCCAGCCGCAGGAACAGCTCGAAGAGTTCGTAGGCGGGGTGACCGAGGCTGATCGGCGTCTCCGGCCCGGCGGCCGTCGCCTCCTCGATCAACCGGGGTACGTGCTCACCGATCGTGTCCGGGACCTTGGCGCTGTGGAAGAGCTGACTGAGCAGTCCGAAGGGAAGGTCCGCCTCCACCGGTGACCCGGTGGCCACCAGGAGCAGTACGTCCGATCCCGTCACCCGACCGGTGAATTGCGAGAGTAAGGCCGTTTTGCCGATGCCGGGTGGTCCGGTGACTACTGCGACGCCTCCTTTCCCCTGACGACATCCGATCATTAAGTTATTGAGCCGGGAGAAATCCTTTTCTCGTTCCACCAATTTCACTGTGACCCCCTGAGAACCAATCTCGTCGCACTTCCGGACGCGCGAAACATCCCCGTGCCGCGCCGTCGCTTGAACCGAGTAGTTCGTGAGGAATCATTCTACGCGCCCACACGCGGGAACCGGAGGGCTGCCCGAAATTGAGATGATTACGGGTGATCCAGGATGAAAGAAGGCCATCTGCGCCCGATGGCCGAAAGGCCCACTTTTGCAGTCATCCGATCGATCCCACGAGTATTCCGGAGCGCGTTCGTAGCAAACGGTTAACCCGCCGGACTCGTCATGGAAACCGATCCCGTGCACTGATATTCCGGCCACCACAGGGTTGGCCTGCGTCGATTTACGGCCAATCCCCGGCCACATTCGGACGCGCCGCCGGCGACATCCGCCCGGCTCCGCGCACCGACCCGACGACCCGCCGGCCGAAATGGGCGCCTGCACGGCACCGAATCCGATGCCATCGCGCTGGTCAGCGGCGGAACCGGAGCATTTCGGAGACCGCGCCGACGACCCGACCCACCCCCTCGTCGGCGACCGATCCGCCAACCGACCGGATATTCCGCGCAGCGGAATTCCGCTTGCCGAGTACCGCCGCGAGCCGCCGGGACAGGGATTGCAAATCCGTACCGATATCCGCTCCGAGGAAGTGTGACGAATCACCCGACATTCGACCGATCGACGCTCTCCACCGCACCGGCTCGACGGCCCGACGACAGTGGTTGCGGTATCGACAATTCACGGGCGGAATCACCGGTCGGATATCGCGGACAGCAGCTCACGACGTACGCACTCGGGCGCCAATCCGTGCAATTGCACACCAGCACGGGCGTAGCGCTTGTGCCCGCATAATCCGTGTGATCCAGGTGGATGGCGCGGCGCGGGCGCGAAAACGGGCCGGCTCGGAGTCGAGCCGGCCCGTGATACCGCGGACGAATTACCCGTTGGTCACTTCTCCAGGTCGGGACGCAACCGCAGGGCCAGTGCCGCGGCGCTGTCCAACGACTTCTCGCTGATGCCGTAGACGACGCCCACGGTGTCCTGGTCGACCCACACGCACGTGGGCAGCGCCTTGCCGCCCGATCGGATCTCGGTGCAGCGCAGCACACCGCCCATGCTGCCGGGGTCCATCTCGCGGACACCGCCGAGGCCCGAGGACTTCTCCTCGGCCCCTTCCTGCATCCCCTCGATGAGCTGGTCCATCACCGTCGTCGGCGACATGAACGGCGACGGGTTGGCCATCACCATCACCAGCGCGGTCGGCGTGGCGTCCCCGGCCGCACCGTAGGCGGCGACCTTGGAACCGGGCACCGCCTGCCGCCGGATCGAGGTCTGGAGCGGATACGCGTCGTCGCCCATCCGGTCCAGGCCACCCGCCCGGGCCGGGGTGTCCACGGTGCGCTTGGTCGTGGACGACTTGGACGACGTGGCCGGCGGCCGGGTCGGCAACTCCGGCGGCCCCGGCACTCGCGAGGTGGGCGACGTGGTCGGCCGGTCGCTCGCCGAGACCGACGACGTCGGCTTCGCCACCGGGTCCTTGTCGTCGGAGGAGAACGCTCCGGTGGCACCCAGCACGGCGACGGTCCCCACCGCCACCACGCCCACCACGGCCGCGACGATCACCCCGACCTTCGGGCCCCGACGCCCCGGCGGCTGCGGAATCCCGTATCCGGGCGGTCCGTACATCGGCTGCCCCGGAGGCTGCGGAGCGCCATAGGGGTGGACACCCGGCTGCAGCGCCCCGGGTGGGGGGCCGTAGGGCCCGTAGGGCTGACCTTGGGGCTGCCCGTACGGCTGACCCTGGGACTGCGCCCCGTACGATCCGGGCGGCGGCCCGTAGGGCCCACCACCGGGCGGCGGCTGCTCGCCTCCCGCCGGCTGCTGAAACGACACGATCCACTTCCCCGTTTCGACCACGACGCCGATCGCCGCCCCGACATCCTGCCTCACCGCCACGACACCCCCACCGGGTGGTCCCGCCCGTCGGGCACCCGGTCGCCTCGGGCTCCCACCCATGTGGGGCCCGACACCTGGGGGTCTTCCGGGGACGGACGACGACGCACGAGCGCGAACGCGACGCCCCCGAGTCATACGACTCGGGCCCGGTTGGGGGGATTTCGTGGAGTGTCGCGGGCGGAGAGGGGGCGATGGTCGGCGGGAGGAGAGCGGGGTCGGTACGGTGATCGACGCGGCGTTTGCGTCGGAGGTGCCGGGCGGTGGTCGCGGTACGGGGTGAATTCGGGACAGGAACACGGGGGGGCGCGATCGTCATGACGCACTCATTGCCACCGCAGGGCTCGGTGCGGGGCTCCGGCCCGGGGCAGGCGCCACCACCGTGGGGCGCGCCGGCGGAACCTCGGCCGGCCCGCGGGCCGGCCGCGCCGCGCAGCGGTCTGGTGATCGTGGTGAGCGTGCTGATCGTCGCGGCCTCGGCCGCCGCGATCACGTTCCTGGTGTTGTGGCTGCACAACGTGGGCCAGTCGGTGGGCCACGTGGACCGGAGCGACTTCAAGGACCTGCCGGGCCCGCGCGACGTCGGCCTCGGCGCCCCGGTGATATCCGGCACGTCGGGAGGCACCGCGTGAGCACCCCGCAGTACCCGCCCGGCCCAGACAGCCCGAACAGCCCGGACGACGCACACAACCCGTGGGACGAGCAACGACGCTCGCACGCCCGGCAGTCCGTGCCGCCCCCCTTCGCGCCACCGGGCCAGGCCCAGGCACCCCCGGCGTTCGCACCGCCGTCGTCGGGCCAGGCGCCACCGCCCTTCGCACCGCCCGCCTCCTCGTCACCGGCCCGACCACAGCCGTCGGGCCCCGGCCCGGGCCCCGGTCACGCGCAGCCGCAGCCATCGCCCCAGCCGCACATCCCGGCCCAGGCGCAGCCGCCGTCGCACGCGCGCCCGGCGGCACAACCGCACTCACGCCCCGCGCCGTTCCCGAATGCCTCGGGTGGCGGCTTCGTGGCCAATCCCAACCTGCCCCTGCACGACCCGCATCCCCAACCCGGGCCGCACCCGCACACCCCCGGGTACGGCGGCCCGGCCGGACCGGGCTCGGCCCTCCCGCCGACCCCCGCGCCGATGCCGCTGCAACCGGCGCCCTCGGACCACCACTTCGTTTTCGGCCCGCCGCTCGCCCCGGACCGGATCCGGCCCGCGCGCGATCGCCCGGTCCTGCTGCGCACCGCGATCCTGGCCCTGCTGGTGCTCGCCCTCGCCGGCGTCGGCGCGGTCCGGCAGGCCGTGCTGCACGGCGACGAGTACGGCAACACCGGCGAACACGTGTCGGTCGCCTGGGCGTTGAAGGAGGGTCGGGACGGCCCCAAGCCGGTGTCGACGGCGGGCTCGGACGTACGCACGCTGGAGGGCACCTGGTTCCAGGGCGACACCGTGGTGCGTTCCGAACGCACCCGCGTGGTCGCGTACCGCGTGGA
Source organism: Embleya sp. NPDC127516 (assembly GCF_044765325.1). NCBI lineage: Bacteria > Bacillati > Actinomycetota > Actinomycetes > Kitasatosporales > Streptomycetaceae > Embleya > Embleya sp. NPDC127516. The sequence goes on from NZ_JBIWJT010000006.1 coordinate 23,971, forward strand.
CAGCGGGGCCACCGTCTGGGAGAAGCCGCTCCCGAACGGCGCCGCGATGTGCGCGGCCGGCGCCGAGACCGACGGGCCGATCGCCGTCGTCGTCTACGGAGTCGGCACCGCCTGCGACCGGATCGCGGGCATCGACATCACGTCGGGCACCGAGGTGTGGGCCAAACCGCGCACCGCCAAGGGCCCCGCGGCCCTGGAACGCCTGGCCGTCTCGCGCGGCGTGGCGGTCAGCGGCGACACCGCGTTCCGGATCAGGGACGGCACCCAACTGTGGGTGGCCGACCGCACCTTCGCGGTCGGTTGTCAGGTCACCGGCTTCCGCGGCGGGGCCGCGCTGGTGGCCAACGGCCGGTGCGGGAGCACGGACGCGGTGTGGGCGGTCGATCCGCTCACCGGCAAGCCGGCCTGGGTGCACAAGCTGCCCACGGAGGGCACGGTGCTCGCGGGCACCTCACCGGTGGTCGCCACCTCCCCCGTGATCGTCGACGAGCCGACCGCGCCGGGCGGCCCGGCCAGGCTGACCGTGTTGACCGAACGCGGCGAGCCCGCCTACACGATCGACGCGGGCGGCCCGCTGGTCGACGACACCCGCGGCGACGCGCGCGAGGACAAGCGCGACACCTCGCCGCGCGTACTCGCCGACGAGCGCACGATCTACGTGCCCGGCAACAACGGCCGGTCCGTGCACGCGTCGAACACGCCCGGAGCGAACCAGATCGTGGCCGTCGACCGGCAGACCGGTCGGGTGCGCTGGATCTCCGCGCTGCCGGCCGCCGTCAAGGTGGTGGGCCTGAGCGTGGACAGCAAGGCCGCGCCGATCGCGGTCGCCCCCGACGGCGCCCTGCGGGTGTGGGTCAACGCGCGCGGCAGCAAGCCGCCGCGCCTGGTCCGCTTCGACCCGCAGAACGGCCACATCCGGGTCCTCGCCGAGTACCCCCTGCGGCTGGGCGTCTCCCTCGCCGAGGCCATGCCCAAGCCGTTCGAACACGACGGCCGGCTCTTCCTGGTCGACGAGAGCACCGCCGGCCTCGGCTACCGGCTGATCACCGGCAGCATCCGCGGCAAGTCCTAGCCGGCACGAGAACACCGAGGCCCCGAGCCCGGATGCCCGTCCATCGGGCGCCCGCGCTCGGGGCCTCGGCGGATCCGACCGGGGCCCCGGACAAGGAGGCCCCGACCCGAACTCAGGCCACTCCCTGGGCGGTCGCGCGCGTCTGCGGCGATCGCGATCCCCACGGGCCGCTGCGCCAGGTGATCCCGTTCCAACGGCCGAGGCGGCGGATCTCCCAGACGCTCAACGCGGTGATGATCACCGAACCGCCCACGCCGACCACGGCCTTGATGTTGCCCGGCACGATATCGGATCCCGCGAACAGCGGGTTGTCGGTCTTGACCAGCATGTCGGTCAGGGTGAACGTCCAGGCCAGCCACATCGCCATCAGCGCGGGCAACATCGGGTGGCCGTCCGCCGCGGAGAACAGGTGCTGCGCCACCTGCCAGATCGCCACCAGGGCGAATCCGAAGACCCAGATCCCGGCGACCATGGACACCCAGGACAACACCAGTTGGACCATCGTGCCGTCGGTGCGCAGCGTGTTGGTGTTCGCCCCCAGCCCCGCGCCCTTGCGGCATCCCCAGGCCAACGCGAGGCCCAGCCCCGGAACCACCAGGAACAACCCGACCGTGCGGACCGGGTGGATCAGTTGGCGCAGGGTCAGCGAGCGCAGGTGCGGCCGGGCGCAGAGCACCAGGAGGCAGCCGATCAGCACGATGCCGACGATGCCGTACAGCGGCAGCAGCACCATCCGGCGGACCATCGCGGACGCCAGTTCGGCGACCACCTGCGCCCCCTGGATCTTGGTGGTGGTGCCGGCGGCCGCGCCCGAGGAGTGCGTGCGCTCCTGGTACAGCCCGCGCAGGAACACGGCCAGCACGATCATCAGGCCGAGCCACGCGCGCACCCGATTGAGGTTGCCCATCAGCCCGTCCGGCTTCCCGATCCGGTGCGCCGGGCGCAACATCCGGTGCGCCAGGACACCCGGGACGACCACGGAGGCGACGTTGGCGATCCGGCGCCGCTCGATCTGCGCGGGTGTCTCGGTCGCCGCGTGCGCGGGCGTGTGCCCGGGTGGGTATGGGTGTGGAAGCGTGTGTGCTTGGTGGCCGGCATGGGCCATCGGTCGGAACCTCCCCGCAGAACGACCGGCTCGGGCCGCACCACGTTAGCAACGCGCGCCGGCTGCCGGCGGAGGTCGGTCCGCCCGGCCGGCTCAGCCGGCGGCAGCCGCGCCGATCCGCGGCGCGATGCCCGCCAGTTCGGCCAGTCGCCGGGCCGATCGCAACCGGCCGGCCCGGTCGTGCGAGCTGGTGGTGACCAGGAACTCGTCCGCGTCCGTGCGGGCGAACAGGCCGGCCAGCTCGCCGGCGACGGTCTCCGCGGTGCCGTGGATCTGGTCCCGGAGCGCGGCGTCCAGGTGTTCCCGCTCGCGCGTGGTCATCGCCGTCGCCCGGATGCGCTCGGCCGGGAGCAGCGGCGGGAAGGTGCCCTTGGTGCGCGAGTACGCGGCCGCCCACGCCTCGGGCAGGAGCAGGTCGTACGCCGCCGCCTCGGTGTCCGCGATCGCGATCGTGCCGGCCACCACGACGTAGGGTCGCGTCGACCACGCGGACGGCCGGAAGGCGGCCCGGTAGCGCTCGATCGCGGCGAGCATGCGTTCCTCGCCGATCGCCGCGGCGACCACGAGCGGCACCCCGGCGGCGGCGGCGTGGTCCGCGCCCGCCCCGGTGGCCAGCACGAACGGGGCCGGCCGCAATCCCTCGGCGGGGCGCGCGTGCACCCCGGGGTGCACGTCCTGGGTGCCCAGGAAGTAGCCGAGCAGTTCGGCCAACCGATCCGGGAAGTCCTCCGCGGCGTCCTTGCCCCGGCCCAGCGCGGCGCGGATCCCGTCGGTGAAGCCCACCGAGCGGCCCACGCCCAGGTCGATCCGGCCCGGGTACAGCGACTCCAGCACGCCGAACTGCTCGGCCACCACCAGCGGTTGGTGGTTGGGCAACATCACCCCGCCGGTCCCGACCCGGATCCGCTCGGTGACCGCGGCCACCGCGGCGGCCAGCACGGTGGGTGCCGACCCGGCCACGCCCGGCACACTGTGGTGCTCCGCGACCCAGAAGCGGTGGTACCCCAGCCGCTCCACCTCCCGGGCGAAGGCCACGGCGTGGCGCAGCGCCGACGCGGGGTGCTCCCCTTCCAGGGTGAGCGACCTGTCGAGCACGGAGAACCGGACACCCGGCGGCAACACGTTCACACGAATCCCAACACGCACACGGGCCGGGAATTCCCGCCGCGCCGGGTCGCTCGCACCCGGTCGTACCGCCGCGAACCCACAAGCACGCGGGCACGCGGGCACCGAACCGCCCGAGCACCCGGCACCCGGCACCCGGCACCCGGCACCCACAGGGACATCCCCGAGTTCTCCCCTGCGGGATGCGCGTCGGCGGACGCGTCCTTCCCGGGGATGTCCCCCGCTCGCCCGGCCTGCGGATGATCCGCCGCCGGGCGCCGGCAACCGGTGGCCCCTCCGGTGCCGGAGTCGTCACGGCCCGCCGCGCGGCCTCAGCGCTCGGCCAGATAGGCCGCCGCCACCGCCCGCAGGTGGTCGTGCCGGCCCTCGTAGGCCCGGTGTCGTCCGAGCACGGCCTTGGGCAGCTTGCCGACCATCGTGTAGTTGGTGTCGCACACGTTGGCGGCCGGGGCCAGGCCGGCCTGGCTGACGAGCTGGTAGGCGTCCAGCAGTTCCAGGTCGAGCAGCTCCGCCGTCCAGCCCACGAGATCGCGTTGGCTGATCCGGAAGGCGTCCTCGAGCGGGCGGGCCGACCCGGTGGTGAGCAGGTGGTCGTCGTTCTCCAGGCGCGGCGACACCGGCGCGCCGCCCTTGATCAGGTCGACCACGATCACCGTGCGCATCGCTGCCTCGACCGCCGTCCCGCACAGTTCGCCCTCGCCTTGGCGGGCGTGGCCGTCGCCGATCGAGAGCATGCCGCCCGCGACGTTGACGCCGAAGTACGCGGTGGTGCCGGCCCGCATCTCGGGGGTGTCCATGTTGCCGCCGTGCGCGCCCGGGGTGATCGACATCAGCGTCTCACCCGCGGCGGGCGCCACCCCGACCGTGCCGTGCATCGGGTCCAGCGGGAGGTCCACGACGAAGTCGCTCTCCCGAGCCCGGAATCGGCAGATGCCCGCGTCGGCGTCCAGGTCGTAGACCCACACCCGTTCCTCCAGCGCCTCGTGCAGCATCGCCGTGGTGGGCGTGGCGGTGAGCGCGCCGAAGTGCGGGAACGTGGTGGAGATGCCCCAGTCGCGCGCGGGTGCGATGTCCACGAAGTGCACCGCGAGGGTGTCCCCGGGTTCGGCGCCCTCGACCGCGATCGGTCCGGTGACGGGGTTGAGATAGGGGAAGGTGCACACCGCGCTGGGCAGGTCGTCGATGCCCTTGACGTTCCCGCCGAAGCAGTCCTCGGTGGACAGTTCCACGATGGTGCCGGGGCGGACCGTCACCAGCGGGCGGCGCCCGCCGAAGGTGTAGGCGTACTGGTGGTAGGTCGGCTGCAGGGAGACGACTTCGAGCAGGGTCATACGGGTTCCTCGACCTGGTCGATGGCGGAGATTTTCGGCCGGCGGCCCGCCAGGACCAGACCGGAGAGCAGGGCGAGGCCGATCGCGAACCAGATCGTGCCCAGTCGTTTCGCGTCGCCGTCGGCGTTGTAGACGACGTAGGCCAGGATCGCGAAGCCCAGCGAGGGCGCGATCAGGTGCCGCCAGTAGTCCCGGCTCTTGTGCCGGATCAGGTAGTGCACGACCACCGACACGTGCAGCACCAGGAACGTGGTGAGCGCGCCGATGTTGACCAGGCTGCTCAGCGTGGTGATGCCGTCGTCGCGGGTGCTGGTGTACAGGCCCAGGGCGAGCGAGATCACGGCGGTGAGCAGCGTGGCGTTGACCGGGACCCGGTGCTTGGGGTGCACCTTGGCCAGGAAGGACGGCAGTTGCCGGTCCCGGGCCATCGCGTACAGCAGGCGTGAGGTCGCGGCCTGGGCGACCAGCGAGTTGGCGAAGCCCCACGCGATCGCGGTGGCCACGGCGGTGAGCTTGGCCAGCCAGCCGCCCGCCGCGACCCGGGCCGCGTCGTAGAACGCGGTGCCGTCCGGGTCGCCCTTGTCGATCAGCGTCCCGGGGTCGGGCACCAGCAGCGAGGCGATCCAGGTCTGCGCGATGAACAACGTCCCGGCCAGCAGCAGCGCGGCGACCATCGACCGGCCGATGGCCTTGGCCGAGTCCTTGTTCTCCTCGGACAACATGGAGATGCCGTCGAAGCCCAGGAAGCTCAGCGCCGCGATCGAGACGGCGCCGAAGACCAGGCTCCAGGAGAAGGTGTCGCTGTTGTAGATCGGGGTGAAGTCGAAGCCGCGGCCCTTGCCGTCCATCAGCGCGACCACGCCGATCACGATGAACAGGACCAGGATGATCAGTTCGCCGATCAGCATGATCTTGTTGACCTTGGCGGTCATCTCGACGCCGAGGTAGTTCACCGCCGTGTTCAGCAGCACGAACCCGACCACCCACATCCACACCGGGATGGACGTGACCAGCGAGTTCATCGCGACGGCGGCGATCAGGTAGAGCAGGCCGGGCACCAGGATGTAGTCGAGCAGGATCATCCAGCCGGCCAGGAAGCCCACCGGGGCGGCGATGCCTCGGCCGGCGTAGGAGTACACCGATCCGGCCATCGGGAAGGCCTGGGACATCTGCGCGTAGGACAACGCGGTGAACATCATCGCGACCATGCCGATGACGTACGCGAGCGCGACCATGCCGCCGGAGCCCTGGAACACGCCGCCGAAGATGCCGAACGGCGCGATCGGGACCATGAAGACCAGGCCGTACACGAGCAGGTCGCGGAAACTCAGGGACCGGCGGAGTTCTTGCTTGTAGCCGTACTTCTCGATCGACGCGGGGCTTCCGGTCGGGTCCGGTCTGCCGGGGGACTCGGGTCTGCCGGTCGACTCGGGTCTCCCGGTCGATCCGCGCGTGGGGACTTCGCTCATGGTGGTCTCTCCTCGGGACGACCCCGAGGGGTCACGGAGAAACCCTAGAACCAGTTATTTCCAAATGGAAGTACTTTCTCGTCGCGGCAGCACAACGAAATCCAGCCCTTCCGCTCGGGCCAGGTACACCTGCCTGCGCGGCGGCCCCAGCGACGACCGCGCCCACGCCCCTCGCGCGGCGGCCGGATCGGCGTCGAACAATCGGCGCACCGCCGCCGCCAACCCGTCCGGCGCCAGTTCGTCCCGCGCGGCCAACGCCGCGACCAGGTGCAGCCCGTCGTACAGGCCCTCGGCGTAGGCGTCCAACACCGGCGCCTGCGCGCCGAACAGGGACCGGTGCCGCTCGGCCAGGCCCAGCCGGCGATCGTCGGTCTGCGACGCGAAGGACTGCATCACCGCGTACATCGCACCGGTGTCGTCGCCGCCGTAGGCCAACAGCCCGTTCTCCTCCAGCGCCCCGGACAGCCGGACCAGGATGCGATCCAGCCCTGCGTGCCGCAGTGCCCGGTTGAAGTCGACCAGGTCGCGGCCGATCAGGCTGAGCAGCAGCGCGTCGGCGCGGGCGACCCGCAGCCCGGCCAACAACTCGTCCAGGCCCGCGCGTACCGCCCCGAAGGCCACCCGTCGCTCGTACACCACGCTGCTGTGCGCGTGTGTGATCAACCGCGTGGCGGCCGCGTGGATGGCCTGCGGCCAGATGTAGTCGTTGCCGATCAGCGCCCACCGGCGCAGCCGATGGTGCTCGGTCAGCCACCCGATCGACTCACGCAGTTGGCGCATCGGGTCGACTCCCGTGCACACCACCCCGGGCAGCCGACCGCCGCCCTCGTGCGGCGGGGTGAAGACGTACGGCGTCCGGCCGCTCACCACCGACTCGATCGCGCGGTGCACGTCGCTGGTGTGGAAGCCGACCAGTACGTCCACCGCACCCGCCGAGCCGAGCAGTTCGACCTGCGCCGCGACCTTCTCGGGCGGGCCGCCGGCGTCCACCAGGACCAGTTCCACCGGGCGGTCGCGCACCCCGCAGGCGGTGTTGATCTCGTACGCCGCGAGCAGCGCCGCGTCCACCGCCGAGGGCCCGATGATCCCGAGCGGCCCGGACTGGGGCACCACCAGGCCCACTCGAAGCACCTGGGGATTCCGGTCGGAATGCAGCGCGTCGAGCGGCTCGATCAAGACTGTGTCGACGCTCATCAGGCGAGTAAGTATGCTCCTGGAACCGGCCCGGTGAAGGGGTGATGCGCATGTCCGCCGGCGAACTCGCCGAACGAGCCGTCGCCCGACCGCCCCTGGCCGAGCTGCTGACCATCGCGCAGCGCCGCCTGACCCGCACCCTGACCCTCGTGTTGGCCGAGGAGAACTGCACCCTCGACCAGTGGCTCGTGCTGCGCGCCGTCGGCGAGGGCGACGGCCGGCTGATGGGCGACCTGGCGCAGAGCCTGCTGATCCCGCACGCCAGCCTGACCCGGATCGTGGACGCGCTGGTGGACGACGGCTGGATCTACCGACGCCAGTCCGGCGTGGACCGCCGCCGGATCGCCGCGCACCTGTCCCGGCGCGGGCGCCACCGCCTCGCCCGGTTGGACGCGCTGGCCCAGGCACACGAGGCGGCCGTGCGCGCGGCGTGTGCCGGCGACGATCCGGCCGCACTCCTCGAGTTCCTGGCCGGTCCGGACGCCGACTGAGCCGGCCGGGCCGACCCGCGCGGGCCGATCCACCCGCCCGAACCACGCGATGCCGAACCGCGCGACGAGGCGCCGGCGTGGCCCGGCTCGCCCACCCGCCCGGCGCCGCCCCGCGCGTCAGTGCGCCGCGTCAGTACGCCGCCAGGAACCGCGCGGTCACCCCCACACCCTTCGCCGCCACATCCGCCGGCACCCCGCTCGCCACGATCCGGCCGCCGTTGGCGCCGCCGCCCGGACCGAGGTCGATCATCCAGTCCGCGCCGGCGATCACGTCCGGGTCGTGTTCGACCACCACGACCGTGTTGCCCGCCGCGACCAGACCGTGCAACTGGCGCATCAACAGCTCGACATCGGCCGGATGCAGCCCGGCCGTCGGCTCGTCCAGCACGTACAGCGTGTGCCCGCGCCGGGCCCGTTGCAGCTCACTGGCCAACTTGATCCGCTGCGCCTCGCCGCCGGAGAGCTCGGTCGCGGGCTGTCCCAGTCGCAGGTAGCCCAGGCCCACCTCGCGCAACGTGGTCAGACTGCGCGCGGCGGCCGGCACCTCGGCGAGGAAGTCGGCGGCGGCGTCCACCGTCAGCCCGAGCACGTCCGCGACGCTCAGCCCCCGGTACGTCACCTCCAGCGTCGGCGGGTTGTAGCGCGCGCCGTGGCAGGTCGGACACGGCGCGTACGTCCCGGGCAGGAACAGCAGCTCCACCGCGACGAAGCCCTCCCCCGAACACGTCTCGCATCGGCCGCCGTCCACATTGAAGGAGAACCGGCTCGCGGTCCACCCGCGCTCGCGCGCCGCGTCGGTGTCCGCGAAGAGCCTGCGCACCGTGTCGAACAGGCCGGTGTAGGTGGCCAGGTTCGAGCGCGGGGTGCGCCCGATCGGCTTCTGGTCCACCCGCACCAGCCGATCGACCACGTCCAGGCCCTCCACCGCGCGAATCTCGCCCGACTCCTGCCGCCGGTCCTCGTCCTCCTCCGGCCGGGTGCCCAGGTGATCCGCCGTCACCTCCGCCAACACCCCGCCGACCAGGCTGGACTTGCCCGAGCCGGACACCCCGGTGACCACGGTGAACACGCCCAGCGGGAAGCGCACGTCCACATCGCGCAGGTTGTGCAGGGTCACCCCGGTCAGCGTCACCCACCCGGTGGGCGACAGCGGCTCCCGGATCGCCGCCGGGCCGGTCCGGAACAGGTATCGGCGGGTCGCCGAGTCGGCCACCTCGCGCAGCCCGGCCGGCGGGCCGCTGTACAGGATCCGGCCGCCGCCCTCGCCCGCGCCGGGCCCGACGTCCACGAGCCAGCCCGCGCGGCGCGCCACCGTCATCCGGTGTTCCACCACGAACAACGAATTGCCTGCCGCGCGCAGCCGGTCGAGCACCACGAGCAGCGCCTCGGTGTCCGCCGCGTGCAATCCCGCGGACGGCTCGTCCAGCACGTACACCACCCCGAACAGGCCCGACCGGAGCTGGGTGGCCAGCCGCAACCGCTGGAGTTCGCCCGAGGAGAGCGTCGGCGTCTCCCGATCCATGCTCAGGTAGCCGAGCCCCAGCTCGACCAGCACCGCGATCCGCGCCACCAGGTCCGTACAGATCGTCGCGGCCGGCTCGCCGTCGGCCTCCGCGCCGGCCAACACCTTCGCCGCCTCGGCCAGCGGCAGCGCGACCAGCGCGGCGATGTCGTACCCCGCGAAGGTCACCGCCAAGGATTCCGGCCGCAGCCGCCGGCCGTGGCACACCGGGCACGGCCCACTGCGCAGGAAACGCTCGACCCGCCTGCGCTGCGTCGCGCTCTTGGAGGTCGCGAACGTCTTCAGCACGATCCGCCGCGCGCTGCTGTACGTGCCCTGGTAGTCGCGTTGGATCCGGCTCGCGTCGCGCACCGGACGCACGGTGACCACGGGCTGGTCGTCGGTGAACAGGATCCAGTCCCGCTCGACCTTCGGCAGCTCGCGCCACGGCCGGTCCACGTCGTAGCCGAGGGTGGCCAGGATGTCCCGCAGGTTCTTCCCGTACCAGGCGCCCGGCCACGCGGCGATCGCACCGTCCCGGATCGATCTGCCCGGGTCCGGGACCAGCGACTCCTCGCTCACCTCGTGCACCCGACCCAGGCCGTGGCAGTTCGGACAGGCGCCGGCGACGGTGTTCGGCGAGAACGCGTCCGAGTCCACCCGCCGCGCGTCGGGCGGGTAGTGGCCGGCCCGGGAGAACAACATCCGCAGCGAGTTGGACAGCGTCGTCAGGGTGCCCACCGTCGAGCGCGAGGTCGGCGCCGAGCGCTGTTGGCGCAGCGCGATGGCCGGCGGCAGTCCGCTGATCTCGTCCACGTGCGGCGCGCCGACCTGCTGGATCAGTCGCCGGGCGTACGGGGCGATCGATTCGAAATACCGCCGTTGTGCCTCCGCGTACAGCGTGCCGAACGCGAGCGAGGACTTCCCGGAGCCGGAGACCCCGGTGAACACGACGAACGTGTCGCGCGGGATGTCCACGTCCACGTCGCGCAGGTTGTGCTCACGCGCGCCGCGTACCCGCACATAGGGGTCGTGTTCGGTCATCGCGCTGCTCCTCGGGGTGCCGGGCCGAAGGTTGTCGTATGCCCGCCGGCGGGCGGTCCGCAACCGCGCCGGTCGGGTCGGCCCGGCCGCGGGGCCGCGGCAAAGGTGATCGTCGGCTCTGGTGATCGTCGGGATCCGCCGTTACGGTCGGCCCGCCGGGTGGTCCGGTGCCGAGGAGCAGCGTTGCGAGGGGGCGTCGATGGCGCTGGAGACGATCGATCCGCGGACACCGGTGCTGGTGGGCGCCGGGGTGGCGAATCAGCGCCTGGCCGAGGCGGGCGCCGGGGTCGGCGAGCTGGAGTTGATGGCCCGGGCCGTCGAGGACGCCGCCGACGGCCTGGGCGGCCTGTTGCGGGCGGTGCGGCATGTGCTGGTCCCGCGCGGGACGTGGCGGCACGGCGATCCGGGACGGTGGCTGGCGAACCGGTTCAAGATCGTCGACGCGCACAGCACGCTGGCCGAACTCGGGGTGTTGCAGCAGTCGTTGATCAGCCGGGCCTGCGCCGACATCGCCGCCGGGCGGGCGGACGTGGTCCTGGTGGTGGGCGGCGAGGCGGCCCACCGGCGGTTGCGGGCGAGGATCGCCGGGGTCGAGCTCGCGGATCCGGTCGCGGACGGGGTGCCCGACACGGTCTGGGCGCCGGGTGCGGACATCCTGGCCCGGGTCGAGATCGATCGCCATCTGGCCGTGCCGGCCCGGCAGTACGCGGTGATGGAGTCCGCGATCGGCGCGGCGCGCGGGTTGTCGCCGGCGGACAACGCGCGCGAGATCGCCGCGCTGTGGCAGGGCTTCTCGGCCGTCGCGGCCGACGCCGGGCACTCGGTGCGCGGTCGCGCGCTGCGCGAAGACGAGTTGTTGTCCCCCGAGGGGCGCAACGCGTGGCTGGCCGACCCGTACACCAAGTGGCACTGCTCGCAGATGAACGTCGACCAGGCTGCCGCGCTGCTGCTGTGTTCGGCGGAGACCGCGCGGCGGTTCGGGGTCGAGCGCGGGCGGTGGGTGTTCCCGACCATGGCGGCCGAGGCGAACACGATGGTGCCGCTGGTGGCCCGACCGGACCTGGACCGCTCCCCGGGGTTCGCGGCGGTCGGCGCGGCGCTGGGCTCCGGGGTGGGGGACACGACCCACGTTGACCTGTACAGCTGCTTCCCGGCGGCGGTGCGCATCCAGCAGCGCGAGTTGGGTCTGACCGAGCGTGCCGGCCGGGCGTTGACCGGTACGGGCGGGATGGCCTTCGCCGGGGGGCCGCTCAACAACTACGTGCTCCAGGCCACGGTCGAGGTCGCGGCGAACGTGCTCGCGGGTGGGGACGGGCTGGTGACCGCCGTGTCGGGGATGGTGACCAAGCAGGCCGGCGCGCTGTGGGCGGGCCGCCCCGCCGCCGGCGGTTTCCGGGCGGTGGACGTCAGTGCCGAGTTGCCGGCCCGGCCGGTGGACGCGGACTACGCGGGCCCGGCGGACGTGGTGGGCTGCACGGTGGCGTTCGAGCAGGGCGAGCCGGCGGTGGCGATCGCGGTGGTCGAGGGCACGGGCGGCGTGCGATCGGTGGCCTCCTCGACGGACGCCGACGTGCTGGCGTCCATGCGCACCGACCCGTGGATCGGCCGGTCGGTGCGGGTGCGCGGCGACACGTTCTCGATCTGACCGGTCGTGCTCGCCTTGGACCGGCGTGATCGGAGCGCGTCGGGGCAGGTGAGAGGGCGTGGGGTCGTCGGTGTCGCGGGCGGGGCGCTGCCGCCGGTGCTCCCGAGGAACGGTCGATGACAGTGACCATCCCGTTGGGATGCCGTGGGGGGACACGATGGTCAGGGTTCTTCTCGCCGAGGACATGCTCATGCTGCGTCGGGCGCTGGTGTCGTTACTGGAACTGGAGCCCGACATCGAGGTCGTCGCCGAGGTCGATTGCGGAGATCTCATCCTGCCGGTGGCGCTCGAGGTGCGCCCCGAGGTCGCGGTGTTGGACATCGATCTGCCGGGTCTGGACGGCATTCGGGCGGCCCGGCTGCTGCACGAGCGGTTGCCCGAGTGCCGCACGGTGATCCTGACCAGCCTGGGCCGGCCGGGCAATCTGCGGCGGGCGCTGGCCGCGCACGCCTCGGGGTTCCTGCTCAAGGACGCCGATCCGGACCAACTGACCGCCGCCATCCGCGCGGTGGCCGCCGGTGAGCAGGTGATCGATCCGCAGTTGGCGGTGGCCACGCTCCAGGCGGCGGAGAATCCGTTGAGCGCGCGGGAGACCGAGGTGTTGCGGTTGGCCGCCGAGGGGGTGGACGTGCCGGAGATCGCGCGCGGCCTGTTCCTCTCCGCCGGGACGGTACGCAACTACCTGACCACGACGGTGACCAAGCTCAACGCCCGCAATCGTATGGACGCGGTGCGGATCGCGCGCGACTCCGGCTGGTTGTGACGCGCGTCGACCGGCCGCGCGGCGTCACCGGCCCGGGGAGCCGCCGACCGCGGTGTCCCACCCCGCGTTCCGATCGGGATCGGCCTCCGCGTTAACCGGCAGTTCCGCCGTCAGTTCGAACCAGCCGTCCGCACGGGTGGCCGCGGTCAGCGTCCCGCCCAGGGCCAGCACCCGGGTGGCCATGTTGCGCAGCCCGCTGCCGCCCTCGGTCGCGCCGGCGGCGACCGGCGGCGTCTTGCTCGCGTCGATGCCGTCGTTGGTCAGGGTCAGCCGCACCCGGTCGTGGTCGAGGACCGTTTCGATCACGCAGTGCCGGGCCTTGCTGTGCCGCAGCACGTTGGTGATGCCCTCGCGCAGCACGGTGGCCAGCACCGCGTCCGCGCCGCCCGTGGGCAGGTCCGCGGCGGCGCGCACCCGGGTGTCGATGCCCACCGCGCTCAGCAGCGACTCGGCGGCGGTGATCTCGCGGGTCAGGCTCATGTGCAGGTAACTGCTGGCGACCGAGCGGACGTCGGCCAGCGCCTGCCGGGACGTGTGCAGGATCTCCACGATCTCGGCCTCGGCCCGCGCGGGGTGCAGGCGCACCAGACGGTAGGCGAGTTCGCACTTGAGTGTGATGGTGGACAGGCTGGAACCGAGCAGATCGTGCAGGTCGCGAGCGAAGCGCAGCCGCTCGCGGGTGATCGCGAAGCGGGCCAACTCCTCACGGGCCTCCTGGACTTCGCGCATCAGCTCGGCGAGTCGGCTGAGCCCGTAGACGACCAGCCCGGTCAGCGCGGTGGCGGTGACGTTGTAGGCGAGTTCACCGCCGCCGAAGCCGACCGCGTATTGGATCACTCCGGTGGACACCACGACGGTACCGAAGCACACCCACGCGAGGACGGACTTGAGCACGAGCAGACACGACGCGGCCAGGAACCCGGGCATGCCCAGCCAGGCCGCGCCGAAGAGGGTGAACGGCAGGTAGGTCAGCAGGGCCTGCGCCGCCAGTGTGCGCTCGCGCCGGCCTGCCAGGATCGGCACCCGGGACGGGAACGAGTGGCCCAGTTGCAACGCGAACAGCAGCAACATCAGCGCCAGGCACAACACCAGCGCACCGGCTCCGTGTTCGTCGCGCAGCACATAGGTGAGCGCGACCAGGAAGAAGCCGAGGATCACGATCGCGGTGATCGTCACCGCCGTGCGCGGAGCGAGTTCGGTGTGCGGCGCGGGTCTGTGTCCCGGGCTGATCTCGGGTTCGCGCGCGGGAGTTGCGTGCATCAAGGCTCCTCGCTCGAGGTCGCTGTGCAACGCAGCGTAGGAGCGGGACGGGCTACAGGAACAGGGGAATCGGATTGAGGTCGGCATAGCGGGTCGGGGCGGTGAGCCGGCCCAGCCGCACCGGCGTGTCGTACAGCCGCCCCGGGGCGAACCGGGCCGAGACCGGGCGAAGTCCCGGGACGATCACCCGCACCACGGGCAGCCCGATGTCGGGGCGGGTCTGGTCCAGCACGAGCAGTTCCAGATCGTGTGCCCGGACCAGGTTCTCGATGGTCCGCACGTCCTCGCGCAGGTCCCGGTGCCGCCGGTGCGGGAAGTCGCCCGGAGCACTCGCGGGCAGGCCGGGATCGGGGGTGACGTAGGGATGTTCGGCGATCGTCGCGGTGCGCCACCAGTGCAGCGCCACGGGGTCGTCGCACCCGTAGCCGGACCCGTCGGCGGCGACCCGGGCGACGGGCGGCAACATCTGGTTGACCTCGGCCAGCGCGCGGCGCAGCGCGATGCCCGGGTCGAAGTGCGCGCCGAAGCCGAGCGAGATGTCCTCCGCGGGTTTGTCCACCCGCCGCGACAGTGCGGCGAACGCCGGCACGCCCAGGTCGCTGGTGAGGTCGAGGGCCCACACCTGCCGGTGCAGTTCGGCGTGGCCGCCGCGCACCCGGGCGATCCAGGGGTCCTCGAACGTGTCCAGGTCGACCCCGCGCTGCCGGGTGCGGTTGTACCACCACAGCGCGACGGCGTCGCGTTCGACCAGTTCCAGGAAGCCCTGGAGGATGGCGTCCTCGAGCGAGCCGCCCGCGGCGCAGCCGTTGGAGCCGGCGACGCAGCGGCGACCGCCCGGGTCGCGCGGGGTGTTGTAGTAGAGCAGCGAGGTGGGCAGCAGTCGCGGGCGGTCCCCGGTGAGCGACCAGGTCGGGGTCCAGTGCACCGGCGCGTGGTCGTCGAACGGCGCGCACACGTGGTGGGCGGGGGCGTGTTCGGCGTTCCAGCGTTCGCGGTCCGCGAACTGGCGGGGGTGGAAGAGTTGGACCAGGTCGGGGTGCACGGCGTTGTCGCCGAGGTCGGCGTAGGCCGCCCGGACGACCGGTTCGTCGCCGTGGTGGTCGCCGCTGAACCGTTCCACGGCCTCGCACAGCGCGCCGACCCGGGCGTCGCGCGCGGTCGGGCCCTTGCCGGAGCTGTGGGTGCGCAGCCCCGCGTGCAGCGCGGTCCGGCCGGTGGGCGCGGCGGCCGGGTTGTGGCCGGCGTGGAAGCAGTTGAGGAAGTCGGGGCCTCTGGTGTCCCGGGTGATCTCGCCCAGGACTCCGGTGAGCGGATCCACCAGGTGGCCGTAACGCTCGAGGATCTCCTCGGGGGTCGAGGCCCGGTCTCCGTACGCGGTGTCGGCCTTGATCCGGGTGCCGGGGCGGACCGGGGCCCGCACCCGGTGGGCGACGATTTCGGGGTCGCCGCAGCCGGCGCATTGCGGGCGGCGGCGCACCGGGTGGTGCCGGCCGGTGAGGGTGAGGGTGTCCAGTGTCCAGATCGTGTCGGGGGCGGGCCGGGGTCGGCCGGCCAGCCATTTGGCGGCCTCCAGGCCGGCCAGGTGCAGCGCGAGCAGCCTGCCGGCCGGGTGGGCGGACGCGGGCGCGCCCACCGGTCGGCCCAGCGCCTGTTCGAGGTAGCGGTGCGCGGGGCGATTGCGGCGCAGCGCTTCGGCCAGGCAGCGCCAGCACGGGGCGTCCGCATCGCCGGGGCGGAACAGCGGCCCGATCCAGGGCTGTTCGCCGCCGCAGCGGACCAGGAGCCAGGGCACCCGGGAGGCGCGGTGCGCGGCGTCCAGGTCGGCCAGCGCGGGGTCGAGGTAGTCGTCGCACCCGGCGATGGTCAGCGCCGGGGGTCGGTCCGAGGTGTCGGGCACGTGCAGCCCGGAGGCGACCAGGGCCTCGGTGAGCGCGGTCGCGGTCGCGGTGCCGGTGGGGCCGACACCGACCACGCGGACCGGGCCGGTGCGTACCCGGTCCGCCGCGAGGTCACCGTCCAGGCCCGCGAGTTCCCAGTAGGCCCGATCGGCTTCGGGGACGTTCTTGGCCGGTAGCCGGTGGGTGAGCAGGCCCGCGTCGAGCAGGCCGCCGACCAGGTGTCGGGTCTGCGCGGCGGGCAGGGTCGGTGCGGTCTCGGCGATGAGCGCGTCCAGGGTGCGGGTGCCGTCCAGGAGCGGTGCGAGGGTGACCAGGCCGGTGCCGCGCAGTGCGGTCACCCCGCGCTCGGACACCAGGAACACGCCTTCGGCGGGCACCACTTCGACCTCGAGGTGGGGTTTGAAGGCAAGGCCGGGGGCATTGTGTCGCGCGCCGTTCACGATTTCCCTTCGGTCCTCGGGGAAGTCCGCCGATCGGTCCGGGATATCCGGTTCAGTCGACGGGCTGCGCGTCCGACCAGCAGATACACGTGGCCGGCCGGTTTCGATCGGCCGGCGATGCGGTGAGATTCTCGACGACCAGTTTCTCGCAGCCGTCGGGGGAAAGTGCCGGGACGGTGGGCGCGTGGACTCGGGCGGGCGGAAGGGCAATGGTGTTCATGGCGCTCCTCGGGGGCTGTGTGGCGGGCGGCGTGCCGGGCCGGTGCGTCCGAAGTCGGCGGGCCGGACCGGGCACTTCGTCGATGGCGAGGGGAAGTCTTCCTCCGCTCGGCGTGAGTACGCCGGCGGTGTGCCGCGGGTTTTTCCCGGTCGGGATGTGAACTCTTCACGTACCCAACGGATATCACAAATGCACCGCCCGCCCGATGGAACATGCATTCGATCCGCGGCGGGCCGATTGCCTGCGCCGCGCTTTCCCCGGAAATCCCGCGGCTCGGCCATAAACCGTGCTGATCGAAACGAACGCAAGCCCTTAACGCGCGACCCCCTGTCCACCCCCTTCGATTTCTAGCCTGGAAGCATGACTTCACCCATCGCTCACCCGGAAGCGGCCCCGCCGGATTCGCGGCGCTGGATCGCACTGGCCATCGTCATGACCGCGGCGTTCATGGATCTGCTCGACGTCACGATCGTCAACGTCGCACTGCCCTCCATCCAGCGCGACCTGGACGCCTCCACGAGCCAGATCCAATGGATCACCGCGGGCTATGTGCTCGCGTTCGCGGCCGGCCTGATCACCGGCGGCCGGCTCGGCGACATCCACGGGCGCCGGCGGATCTTCCTGATCGGTGTCACCACCTTCACCGTCGCCTCCGCGCTCAGCGGCTGCGCGGTGAACGCGGACATGCTGGTCGCGTCCAGGATCCTGCAGGGCGCCGGGGCCGCGATCATGGTCCCGCAGGTCCTGTCGATCGTGCACGCCACCTTTCCCGCGCACGAACGCGGCAAGGTCTTCGGCCTGTTCGGCGCCATCGTCGGCATGGGCGGGGTCTGCGGACCGCTGCTGGGCGCGCTGCTCACCGAGTGGAACGTGTTCGACCTCGAATGGCGGACCATCTTCCTGATCAACGTGCCGGTGGGCATCGCCGGGCTGATCCTGGGCCGCAAGTACATCACCGAGTCCAAGGCCGCCCGCGCCCTGCATCTGGACCTGGTCGGCGTCGGCCTGGTCACGCTGGGCCTGCTGATGTTGCTGTACCCGCTCACCCAGGGCCGCGAGTTGGGCTGGCCGCTGTGGGGCTACCTCTCCATGGCCGGCTCGGTGTTCGTGTTCGCCGCGCTGGCACTGTACGAGCGGGCCAAGACCCGTCGGGACGGCTCGCCGCTGGTGGAGATGTCGCTGTTCCGGGTGAAGAGCTTCAGTGCCGGGATCGCGGTGGAGTTCGGCTTCGGTGTCGTGTGTGGCATGTTCTTCCTGGTCTGGACGCTGTACATGCAGATCGGACTGGGTTGGAGTGTGATGCGCGCCGGTCTGACCAGCCTGCCGTTCTCGGTGGCGGTCGCCGCCGCCGCGGGCGTCTCGGTGCAGAAGCTGGTGCCGCGATTCGGACGCAAGGTGCTCCAGGCCGGTGCGCTGGTGATGGCCGCGGGCATGCTGATCTACCTGTGGGAGGCGGACCGGTACGGCACCGGGATCACGGCCTGGCAGATGGCGTTGCCGCTCCTGGTGATCGGCGTCGGCATGGGGCTGATCGTGGCGCCGCTGACCAACGCGGTGCTCTCCGATGTACCGCGCGAGCATGCCGGATCGGCGTCCGGGCTGATCAACACGACGCTGCAGATGGGCAACGCGCTGGGTCTGGGGCTGACGTCGGTGGTCTTCTTCCGGCTGATCGAGGACGGACTCGCGCCCGAGAAGGTGGGGCCCGCGTTCGTGAACGCCTTCGAGAACTCGCTGCTGTGGGCCGCGGTCGTCCTGGTCGTGATCTTCGTGTTGATGTTCGCGCTGCCGGCGCGCCCCGAGGTCGACCCGACGCTCGAGGCCGAGGCCGCGGCGGCTCCGGCGGACGGCCCCGCCGGGGACGCGCCCGCCGAGTGGGAGTCCCGGAACGGCGCGATCGGCGCACCCCGCTGACCACCCGGCCGCCGAGTCGATGCGGTCGACGAACACCCGTGCCCACGCTCGCCGTCCGCGGACGGCGAGCGTGGGCACGGGTGTCTTCCCCGGTCAGGCCGGGGTCTCGGCCATCCCCGCGGACAACGTCGTTCCGTCGATCGGGTCGATCAGCAGGAACGAGCCCGTGCGCCGGGAGTGCGCGTACGGGTCGAGGGCGATCGGCTCGGCGGTGCGCAGCACGACCGTGCCGATGTCGTTGGCGACGAGTTCGCCGGGGGCGGACCGGTGCGAGAGGTCGTCGAGGTTCAGCCGCGAGGGGATCTCCTTGACGATCGCCCGCACCGTCCTGGTGGTGTGCCGCAGCAGCACCCGTTGACCCGGTGCCAGCGGCCGGTCGTGCAGGTGGCAGACGGTCCCGCGGACGTCTCGGGTGGGGTCGGGCGCGGTGTCCTCGGGGGCGAGCAGATCGCCGCGGGAGATGTCCAGGTCGTCGGCCAGCCGTACGGTCACCGATTGCGGCGCCCACGCGGTGTCCACCGGTTCGCCGAGAGCGTCGATGCCCTCGACGGTGCTGGTGCCTCCGGACGGCAGCGTGCTGACCCGGTCCCCCACCCGCAGCACGCCGGAGGCGATCTGGCCCGCGTAGCCCCGGTAGTCCGGGAGTTCGGCGGTCTGCGGACGGATCACGTACTGGACCGGGAAGCGCGTCGGGTCGCCGTCCGGGTCTCGGGTGACCGGCACCGTCTCCAGGTGTTCGAGCAGGGTCGGCCCGGCGTACCAGTGCATCGTCCCGGTCGGCTCCACCACGTTGTCCCCGGTCAGCGCGGAGACCGGGATCGCGGTGACCTCGGCCACCCCGAGCGCGGCGCAGTAGGCGGTGAACTCGTCCGCGATGCCCGCGAAGACGGTCTCGGACCAGTCCACCAGGTCCATCTTGTTGACCGCGAGCACCACGTGCCGGACCCGCAGCAGCGCGGCCACCGCGGCGTGCCGCCGGGTCTGTTCGACCACGCCGTTGCGCGCGTCGATGAGCACCACGGCCAGCTCGGCGGTGGACGCCCCGGTGACCATGTTGCGGGTGTACTGCACGTGCCCGGGGGTGTCGGCGAGGATGAACCGGCGGCGGGGCGTGGCGAAGTAGCGGTAGGCCACGTCGATCGTGATGCCCTGCTCACGCTCGGCCCGCAGGCCGTCGGTGAGCAGGGCCAGGTCGGGTGTGTGCTGCCCCCGGTCGAAGGAGGCCTGCTCGACCGCCTCCAGTTGATCGGCCAGGATCGACTTGGAGTCGTGCAGGAGTCGGCCGACCAGGGTGGACTTGCCGTCGTCCACGGAGCCGGCGGTGGCGAAGCGCAGTGTGTCGACGATCATCAGAAGTAGCCCTCTCGCTTGCGGTCCTCCATCGCGGCCTCGGACATCCTGTCGTCGGCCCGGGTGGCGCCCCGCTCGGTCAGGCGGGACGCGGTGATCTCGTCGATGACCTTCTCGACGGTGTCGGCGTCGGAGTCCACCGCGCCGGTGCAGGACATGTCGCCGACCGTGCGGTAGCGCACGCGCCGGCACTCGGTCGGTTCGTCCTCGCCCGGGCCGCCCCACTCGCCCCGGGTCAGCCACATGCCGGATCGGTGGAAGACCTCCCGCTCGTGCGCGTAGTAGATGGCCGGGAGTTCGATCCGCTCCCGGGCGATGTACTGCCAGATGTCCAGTTCAGTCCAATTGGAGAGCGGGAAGACCCGCACGTGCTCGCCCGGCGCGTGCCGCCCGTTGTACAGCTGCCACAACTCCGGCCGCTGCCGGCGCGGATCCCAGCCGCCGAACTCGTCGCGCAGCGAGAACACCCGCTCCTTGGCGCGGGCCTTCTCCTCGTCCCGCCGGCCGCCTCCGAACACCGCGTCGAAGCCGTGTCGTTCGATCGCGTCGAGCAGCGGCACGGTCTGCAACGGATTGCGGGTGCCGTCCGCACGCTCGCGCAGCTCGCCGGCGTCGATGAACTCCTGGACCGACACCACGTGCAGGCACAGTCCGTGTCGGGCCGCCGTGCGGTCGCGGTACTCCAGCACCTCGGGAAAGTTGTGGCCGGTGTCCACGTGCAGCAGCGCGAACGGGGGCACTCCGGGCGCGAAGGCCTTGAGCGCGAGGTGCAGCATCACGATGGAGTCCTTGCCGCCGGAGAACAGGATCACCGGCCGCTCGAACTCCCCGGCCACCTCGCGCAGGATGTGCACCGCCTCGGACTCCATCGCCTCCAGGTGCGCGAACGGATACCCCTTGTCGGTGCCGCCGGTGCCGTCGGCACCGTCGGCGCGGTTCGTCGCGATGGTCATGCCGATCCCTCCTCGATGAGCAGCGCGCGCAGCGCCGCCGCGGCCTCGGGTCCGTGCGCCGGGTCCGCCGCGATCGACGGCCCGGTCGAGTCCGCGGCGGCGCCCACGCGCACCTCCAGGTAGCGGGTCCCGCTGTCCAGGTGCCAGGCCCGCACCCGGGCCCGGGTCGCCGCGTCGGGGGCGGGCACCGTCACCAGCACGGTGGCGCCGTTGCGGGCCAGTACGTGTGCGACTCGGCCGATCCGCAGCACGTGCCCGCGGCGTTCGGCGCCGGAGGACGTCGGGTCGGCGCCGACGACGCGGCGCAGCGCGGCACCGGTCAGGATCTCCACCCGACGGTGCGCACGCCGCAACGACCGGGCCGCGACCCGGGCGAGCCGGTCCCGGTCCGCGCCGGGCGGGCCGGTGAGCCAGACGGTGGCGCCGGGCCGGCAGGTGCAGTACGCGGGCCCGGTCACGACGCACACCATCCTCGGACCGCGGCGGTCAGGATCGTGCCGGCCGCGCGGAACTCCGCCGCGTCCAACTTTTCGTGCGGGGTGTGGTCCAGCTTGGAGTCTCCCGGGCCGTAGGCGACCATGGGGATGTCGTGCCAGGTGGTGGCCAGCGTGTTCATGTCGCTGCTGCCCTTCTTGAGCAGGAATCGCGGCGTGGTCCCGGCGGCGCGGAACGCGCGTTGGAAGACCTTCACCAGCGGGCTGGAGCGCGCGGTGGACACCCCGGGGGTGGCCCGGACCACGTCCAGCGCGATGGGCGCCAGGGGCAGTGCGCGCAGCGCCGCGAGCAGGTCGTCCACGGCCAGGCCCGGCGGCACGCGCACGTCCACCGTCGCCTCGCCGAGCTGTACGTCGCCGCGGTTGTGCGCACGGATGCCCAGCACCGCGGTGAGCGCGTCCGGGTTCAGTCGTTCCACCTCGGCGCGGACCGCCCGCAGCCCCTCGACCATGCGGTCGCCGGCCGTGCGCGCGCCCTTTCCGGCGGTGTGTTCGGTGTGTTCGGACATGCTCAGCCGCAGCTTGACCAGGCCGTAGTAGCCGATGGTGAGCGCGCCCGCGCCGCTGGGTTCGCCGATCACGACCGCGTCGGCGGGGTAGTGGTCGCGGGCGTGGAAGGCACCGGCGCCGGTGATCTCCTCCTGTACGGCGCCGATCACGCGCACCTGCGCGTCGTCCGGCACCTCCAGCTCGGCCAGCGTGCGCAGGTAGGTCACCAGGCTCGCCTTGGCGTCCACGCAGCCGCGCCCGGTGAGCACGTCGCCGTCCCAGCGGACCGGCCAGCGGTGCGGCACGGTGTCCAGGTGGCCGAGCAGCAGCAGCCGGCGCGGGCCGGTGCCGCGCGTGGCCACCAGGTTGCCGGCCGCGTCGATCTCGGCATCGAGTTTGTGGGCCGCGCACCAGCCGGCGAGATACTCGGCGAGTTCGCGTTCGTCGTGCGATACCGACGACAACTGCACGGCTCGGGACAGGAGTTCGAGGTCAGGGCTGGGCGCGGGAGCGCGCCAGAACCGGGTCGCGCGGGTGGTGTCGAGGGTATGCGGGCCGGTGATCGCCACGTCGCAGGTGCCGCCGAGGGCGATCTCCGCGGCCCGCACCTTGTGCCGCATCCGGCCACGCGCGTAGCGCTGTCCCTGTCCGGGCAACATGTCGCGCAGCGTGCCGCCGTCCGCCTCGGGGTCGGCCAGCAGTCCGGCCGTTCCGGTGACCAGGCGCAGGTGGTCGGCGTCCAGGGCCTTGGCCGCCTCGGCGGCCAGCACGTCGGCGTCCACGTTCAGCGCCACGCCGCCGTCGGCGTCGGCGACCGGCGGGGACAGGCATACCACGTCGAAGGTGGCCAACAGGTCCGTCAGGCGCGCCGCGTCGACCCCGCTCACGCGTCCCGCGCGCTGGTCGCGCACCACCCTGGTGCGGCCGTCCTCGACCACTCGCAGGGGTCCGACGGCGGTGGCGCGCACGAGGCCGGCGGTGCGGGCCGGGGCGGCGAACACCGAAAGGCCGCGCCGGGTCAGCGCGTCGTCCACGCGCGGCAGCGTGAGTTGTTCGTAGGCGGCCAGCAGGTGCGGCAGTTCGGCGGGCGGACAGTAGCGCACGGTGTCGCCGGAGCGCAGGGTCAACATCCGCACCTCGCGCCCGATCCGGGCGTAGTGCTCGGTGATGCCGGCCGCGCCGCCGGCGATCACCAGCAGCCGGGCCCCGCGCCGGCGCAGCGCGAGAATCTCGTCGAAGAGCGATTCGTGCGTGAGCGTCGCGCTGCCCAGCTTGAGCACGTACAGGGCGGCGTCGCGCGCGCGGGCGGTCTCGCTCGGTGCGGCGGACATGCGAGGACTCCTTCGGTGGGTCGGCACGCGTGTGGCCACGCGCGGGGGATCGATCAGGTCACGAGGCCCGGGCTCGGTCCCGGCGCCGGGCCGCGGCGGTGCCGGTGTACAGCGAGCCCAGTGCGGCGACCGCGGCCAGCAGGAAGGTGGCGGTGTAGCCGACCTCGGCGAGCAGCCCGCCGAGCAGCCCGGCGAGGCCGACCGCGACGTCGAAGAACGAGGAGATGGCGCCCAGTACCGCGCCGCGTTCGGATTCCGGCGGAGTGTCGATCGCGATCATCGCCAGCGCCGGATACAGCAGGGTGAAGCCGCCGCCGGCGATCAGCGCGCCGGCCGCCGCGACCCACAGGGTCGAGGCGAACGCGATCAGCACCAGGCCGACCGCCTCGACGCACGCGGACACCACGATCACCGGCAGCGCGCCGACCCGATCGGGCACCCGCCCCGCGACCACCCGCACACCCACGTACGACGCGCTGAACACGCTGATCAGCAGCGAACCGTTGCCGATCCCGCGGGACGTCAAGGCCAGCGCCCCGAAGCTCGCCACCGCCGCGTATCCGAACGCGCCGAAGCCGAGTGAGAGGCCGGGCAGGATCGCGGCGCGCGGCAACAACCGGGCGGACACCGCGACGCCTTGGCGGGCGCTGTCGGGCAGCCGGGTCAGCACCGCCACGGCGACCGCGGGCAACACGGCGGCGGCCGTCCACACCGCGCCGTACGAGCCGGTCCGATACAACACTTCGCCCAGCGCCGGCCCCACCGCCAGGCCCGCCCACATCGCCAGTCCGTAGAACCCGACCACCTGGCCGCGTCGGTCCACCGGGGTCAGGGCCACCGTCCACACCGATCCGGCGGTGAACAGCAGGGCCTCCCCCACGCCGAGCACGAACCGGGCCGCCAACAACCCGAACAGGGTCGGCGGCAGCGCGTACAGCCCGCCGACCAGCACCATCAGCGCGGCGCCGAGCATCATCACCGGGCGGCAGCCGCGCTGTTGGGCCAGCCGCCCGGCGTACGGGCGCACCAGCAGGGCCACCACGCCGGACACCGTGAACGCGACGCCGACCTGGAGGGGCGAGCCGTGCAGTTCCCGGGTGACCAGTCGGGGGATGACCGTGATCGCCAGGCCGACCGCGACGAACGTGGTGAACAGCGCGACCAGGACGCCGGCGAAGGTGCGCGCCCAGGGCTGCGTCGGGCGGGCGTCGGTGCCGGCGGTATCCGCCTGGGGCCGGTGCGCGGGCGCCGCCATCAGCCGATCCCCCGCGAGTTGCCGCCGTCCACCACCACGACCGAGCCGGTGACGTAGCCGGCCTGTTCGGCGGCCAGGAAGCAGACCAGCGCGCCGAGGTCCTCGGCCCGGCCGATCCGGCCCAGCGGGATGTCCCGGGCCACCTCGGCGAGCCGTTCCTCGACCCGGGCGCCGTACTGCACGTCCAGAATGGGTGTCCGGTGGAATCCGGGGGCCAGCACGTTCACGGTCACCCCGGCCGCGCCGAACGCGTGCACCAGGCCCTTGGCGAAGCCGAGCACCCCGAGCCGGGCCACCGAGGACAGCCCGCTGCCGGGGTGCGGTTGGCGCACCGACTCCGAGGTGATCATCACGATCCGGCCCCAGCCCGCCGCGGTCAGGTACGGCGCCGCGGCGAGCGCGAGCGACACGTGCGGAAGCAGGTTGCCGTCGACCGCCTCCCGGTACTGCGCGACGGTGAAGCTCTCCACCGGGCCGAACGGCACGCCGCCGGAGTTGCTCACCACGATATGCAGGGCACCGAACTCCTCGGCGGTGCGCCGGACCCAGCCCGCGGCGGCCTCCTCGTCGCGCAGATCGATCGAGGTGGCCAGCACCCGGCCCTTGCCGCACGCGTCGATCTCGTCCCGGGCGCGGGCCAGCTTGTCCGGATCCCGTCCGCAGATCGACACATCGGCGCCCTCCGCCGCCAGCGCACGCGCGACGGCCAGGCCGATCCCGCTGCCGGCCGCGGCGACGAGCGCGGCGCGGCCATCGAGTCCGAGATCCACGGTCGGCTCCTATCGTTGCGCGGCGGCGGTCGCCGGCACCGGCTCCGCCGATGCCTTCGTCGGGTGCGCCCGGTCGCCGTGCCCGGGCAGCAGTGGATAGCCGTAGCGGCGCAGCAGGGGCGCGGTCAGTGCGGTGACGACGGCCAGGTCGCGCGGGGCCAGTTCGGTCCGCCACCGCTCGTCGGGGCGGATCTCGGTGACGCCCTGTCGCAACCGGTCCGGGTTTCCGGTGACGGTGTGGTTGCCGCCCAGGTGCACCCGGCCCCGCGCGTCGACCGGCGGCTCGTCGTCGAGTCCGGCGAAGCGCAGCACGTCGGCGAGCACGTCCGCGGGCCGCGCGCACAGGTCCTCGTGGCGCACCCGCAGGTAGCGGCCCACGGCGGTGGCGCCGACCAGTTCGGACGCCACGTTGAAGGCGTTCCAGTAGCCGCTGCTGCGGGCCGGGCTCATCGGGTCGATGTACTGCTTGGCCCGCCGATAGGACAGCGCGGTGGCCCGGGGGTCGCGCACGATGTGCAGGATGCGCACGTCCAGGTCGCGGCGGCCGAGCAGCGCGGCGGCCTCCGCCGGGTACTTCGAGCCGTCCACGATCAGCCGGCCGGCGCCGTCGTCGACGAGCCGGCGATGGATCCGCGCGGTGCGGTCCAGGAGTTCGTCCACGCCGGGGGCCGCGGGCACCCGCCCGCGGGCCTCGGCGAGCCGGGTGCGCACGTGCCGGGTGCGCAGCAGCGCGTGTTGCCGCATGGCCGTCCGCCGCGCGGTCGCCTCGAGCCCGGTGCCGTCGGTGTCCTCCAGCACACCCGACCACAGCGGGCACGCGCGCAGGCTCGTGCCGCAGCCGCAGGTCGAGTTGCTGCCCCGGCCCAGGACGCCGTTGCGCCACAGGTAGTGCAGTTCGCCCACGTGCCGGACTTCGGGAAGTTCGTTGAGGATGTTGCCCAGGAGCGTGCTGCCGCTGCGCATCCAGCCGGTGATGTACAACACGCGTGGGGACCGGTCGGCCATCGCGAGCACACTCCCTTCTCAGTCGCGGGTCAGCAGCAGGAAGTGCTGCGGAAGGTGAACGGCCAGTCCCACTCGGGTGGTTGCCTGCACCGCGTCACAGCCGTCGGGTCCGGCGCCGCGACGCAGCGCGAGCGCGGCCACGTCCGGGACGAGCAGGGTCGCGGCGGCGCGGAAGTCGCCGAGCAGTACCCGGTCGCGCGGGATCATCCGGGTCCGGGAGACGGTGACGCCCGCCTGGGCCAGGAGGGCGAGCGTGCCGGTCTTGACCAACTCCCAGTAGGTGAAGGGGTGTACGACGATGCCGTCGCACGAGCCACCGGTCTCCTCGACCTCGGCGGCGGCGACGGTCAGGCCCTCGGCCAGGTCCGCGCCGAGCCGGCCGTGCCTGCTCTCGGGCAGCGTGAGCAGACCGGGGATCGCCTTGTCCGCGCTGCCGTGCAGCAGCGACTCGTTCTCCACCACGGACAGCCGGACCAGCACGCGGTAGTCCACGAAGGACGCGAGCAGCGCGGGCTGGTCGAGTAGCCCGCGCGGGAGCGGTACGGACACCGTCAGGTCGGTGAGTTCGGCCTGCTCCAGGCGGGGCACGAAGGCGCCTTCGGGTGTGCTGCGATAGGAGGTGCCGGCCGCGGCGGTCGTCTCGGCGGGCGGCTCGTGCACGTACGGCACCCGACGGTCGGGCACCGACGCGGTCTTCAGCAGGTGCCGCACCGCGTAGCGCGGTCGGGTCGCGAACAGCGGGAAGACGGCGGGCAGATGGGCCCGGAACGGGACCACCCGATCCTCGGCGGCGGGCACGCCGCCCATCGCCCAGGCGAATTCCTCGCCGGGACTGCGCGTGCGCAGCCCGGGATCGGCGAGCGTGACCCGGACTCCCTGTTCGACGGCGGGCCCGGCGGCGGCTCCCTGCATGGCGACTCCTCGGCTGGATCCGAACTCGGAAACGTTCCTGAGTAATCGACGTTAGGCGTGATCTCCACCGCCGGGGGTCGCCGTCGAACGCGTGTTTTTATGACCCGGATAAGTGCGCGTGATTTCTCCGGACACTCGGGCGGGCGAATCGTCGACGAAATGGCCGTCGGCGCCGTGCCGGCAAACGCCCGGTTCGGCGTCGCCCGTCTCCACCGAATGCCCGTTTGCCGGCATGCTCGTCGCACGCGACGCCTGCCGCCTGCCCGCTCGGCGCCGGATCATGCCACCCGATCGCATATTCGCATTCGGCCGTGAAAATCTCATGCCGAAGTCGTGAACCGTACCGTGGAACGGCCGGTCGGCGCCCCGTACCCTGGTTTCGGCCGGCAATACGACGCCGAAGGCGCCGGCGAGGCCGAATTGCTCAGGTTTATTGATCTTGTTGCCGCACAGCATCATCTTGGCCCCGTCGCCACCCGAGCGTCAGGTGTGTGGCAAGACCCTTCATGGATGTGAGTGGAGAATGCATCACGACCTGCAAGTCAATCGACTGAGGGCTTTGTTGACCGTGGTCGACCTCGGTGGTTTCCGCCGGGCCGCGGAGGCTCTGCACATCACCCAGCCCGCCGTCAGCCAGCAGATCCGGCAGCTCAACGGTCTGATCAAGGGTCCGATCTTCACCTCGACCGGGCGCAACCTGCGGCTCAGCCCCCAGGGCGAGGAACTCCTCGGCTACGCCCGGCGGATCGTCGCGCTCAACGACGAGGCGGTGGACCGTTTCGTGCCGGCTTCGGGACACGAACGGCTCTCCATCGGGATCGTCAATCAACTCGCGGAGGCGTTACCGGAGTTCCTTCGGCTGGTCACCCGCAGGTTGCCGCAGGCGCAGGTGAGTGTGCGCACCGGCCTGAGCGAGGCGCTGGAGACCCAGGTGGGCACCGGCCAACTCGACCTGGCGCTGCTCCTGCAGACGCGCTCGGACGAACCGGCCGCCACCAGTCGCGGACTCGGCCACCTGCGGATGGACTGGTTCGGCCAGCCGGCGCACGGCGAGAACGCCGCGCTGCCGCTGACCCTGTTCACCGAGCCGTGCACCATGCGCGGGCGGATCGTGGCCGCGCTGGACGCCTGCGACGTGCCGTGGCGGATCTCCTACGAGGGCCCCGAGTTGGTCGGGCTGCGCGCGGCGGCGAAGGCCGGCATGGGGGTCGCGTGCCTGGTGGCCAACGGGGACGAGTTGTGGGACCTGCCCAAGGCGGTCCGCCCCGGGCTGCCCGCCCCGCCCGGACCATTGCCGGTGACGATGGCCTATCCCTCCGGTCTGGCCCCCTCGAACCTGCCGGCCATCGCGGAGAAGGCCTTTCGCCGGGCGCTGCTCGGCTACCCGTTCGTCGATGCCCCGCCCGTCCCGGACCCGGGCCGCGCGAACCGCCCCGAGACCCGCCGGGTGCTCGCGCACCGCTAGCCGGCCCGCGCCGCGACCGGCGCGCGAACCCGGGTCGGGCGCGGCCCCGCCCGGATCCGCCGATCGCCGGCTAACCGCGGCAGGCGGCCATCGCACCGACGTCGCCGCCGTGCGTGTCGAAGACCAGACCGGTGACGGGCTCGGCCCGCTCGCTCGCCAGATACGCGGCCAGCGCCCCGAACTCGGCGCCTTCGCGGGTGCCTTCACCACGGATCCGGTCGGCCACCCGAGCGATCTCGGCACCCGCCCCGGGATCGCCCCACAGCCGGGGGCCGGCACCGGGCCCCGCTCCCGGAACCAGCACGTTGGCCGTCACGCCGGTGCCGTCCAGGGTGTCCACCAACCCGCGCAGATAGCCGATCAGGCCCATCCGGGCCATGCCGGACAACCCCTCGCGCCCGTGCGGGCGACGTGCCTTCGCCGGCGCGATCAGCAGCAACCGACCCCAGCCGCCGCGCTTGACGATGGGCAGCGCGGCCAGCGTCGCGCTCACGTGCGGCAGCAGGTTCGCGTCGATCGCCGCGCGATAGTCGGCCAGCCGGAAGCCGTCCACCGGACCGGGCGTGATCGGGCCGGAGTTGGTCACCACGATGTCCAGGCCGCCGAAGTTGTCGGCGGTGCGGCGCACCCACTCGGCCACCGCGCACGGATCGTAGGGGTCCACCGGCATGCTCAGCACGTCGCCCGGCCCCAGCGCGTTGACCTCGACATGCGCGCGGGCCAGCCGGCGCGGGTCCAGGTCGCACAACGACACGTGCGCGCCCCGCACGGCGAGGCCCTTGGCCGCGGCCAGGCCCACACCGGCGCTCGACGCCACGACCATGGCGACGCGGTCTCGCGGTCGAACATTCATGATCGGGCCTTTCGATGTCAATCTTGCGGCGACGAATCGTCCGAGGACGATTCCATCCGGGAAATGTTAATCGCGAAACGACCGGTTGTACCGGCGTCGACAAGCAGGGCTGCTTATGCGGAAATCCTTCCCGGTTATGACCGGTCGACCATAACGGTTCGCTTTCGGTCCGATCAGATTTCCTCATTGGCATTTACCGGGGAAATCGCGTTACGGTTTTCAGTGGCAACCAGCCGACGGGTCGAGATCGCCCGGATATCACCACCACAGCCGGAGGTTGAACTCATGCAGCAGGTCGTGCAGGCCCCCGAGTGTCCCGAATGCGCGACGACGGTGACGCTCGACGAGGACGCCAGGGTGAGCGAGATCATCGAGTGCGTGGACTGTCGGAGCGAGTTGGAGATCGCGTCCGTGAAGCCGCCGAAGGTCGAGCTCGCGCCCGAGGTCGAAGAGGACTGGGGCGAATAACGGGAATCGGGAGAGGGGATTCGGTCGATGACTTCGATCCGATCAGCGGTGAACCGGTCGGCGGCGATTGCGCCGGCCGCGTCCCCGCGCCTCGCCGTGCTCGCGTCCCGGGTGCGGTTCGAGGAGAAGAGCATCATGACCGCCCTCGACCGACGCGGGATCGCGTTCGAACATCTCGATCCCCGCAGGCTGTTCGTCGCGAGCGGCACGTCGTACACCGGTCCCCGGCTGGTCCTCAACCGCGAGGTCGGGCACTTCCGGGCCCTGTACGCGGCGAGCGCGCTCGAGTCGGCGGGCGTGACGGTGGTCAACAGCGCCGCCGCCACCCACGTCGCCGGCGACAAGTGGCACACTTCGGCGGCCCTGCTCCGGCACGGGTTGCCCACGCCCAGGACCGCGCTGGCGATCACGCCCGACGCGGCCCTGGCCGCGCTCGAGGAGATCGGCTATCCGGCGGTGCTCAAACCGCTCGTCGGCTCCTGGGGACGACTGGTCACCCGGGTCACCGATCCGGCGATGGCCGGCGCCGTACTCGAACACATCGCCGCGCTCCCCTCCCCGCAGTCGCACGTGGTCTACGTGCAGGAGCAGGTCGCCAAGGCCGATCGCGACATCCGCGTCCTGGTCGTGGCCGGCCGGGCGCTCGGCGGTACGTATCGCCGAAGCACCGAATGGCGCACCAACGTGGCGCGCGGCGCGGTGAGCGAACCCCTGCCGCCCAGCGCCGAACACGCCGAACTCGCGGTCGCCGCAGCGGCCGCCGTCGGCACGGAACTGGCCGGTGTCGATCTGATCGAGGACCTGGAGGGACGGCTCACCGTGCTCGAAGTCAACGACCGGGTGGAGTTCACCGGACTACAGGGCGCCCACGGCCGCGACATCGACGTGGCCGGCGCCATCGCGGACCTGCTCGCGGCCGGGGTACGGGCGTGATCCGGGTCGGGGTCGTCGGGGCGGCCGGCTACATCGGCGGCGAGCTGCTGCGGCTGCTCACCGTGCACCCCGGGGTCGAGCTCGCCGCCGCCACCTCGCGCACCCTGCGCGGCCGGCGGATCGACGGCGTGCACCCGAACCTGCGCGGGCGGACCGAACTCGACTTCTGCTCCGAGGAGCAACTGGACTTCTACGACGCCTTGTTCCTGGCCACTCCGCACCGCGAGACGATGCGCCGGATGCCGGAGTTCCTGGAGCTCGCGGACACCGTGATCGACCTGTCCGGGGACTTCCGCCTGCACGACAAGGACGTGTACGCCGACTACTACGGCGTCTCGCACACGGCGCCGGACCTGCTGGAGACGTTCGTGCCGGGCCTGCCCGAGTTCCACCGCAGGCGACTGCGCACCGCGCGGCGGATCAGCGTACCGGGCTGCATGGCCACCGCCGGGATCCTCTCGCTGGTCCCGCTCGCCGAGGCCGGGCTGATCCGCGGCGAGGTCACCATCGACGCCCGGACCGGCTCCAGCGGCTCCGGCGCCAAGGCCGGCCCGGAAAACCTGCACGCCGAACGCAGCGGCGCACTACGGGTCTTCGCGCCCACCCGGCACCGGCACGAAGCCGAGATCGCACAGGCCGCCGGAGTCCCGGTCCGGATGACCGCGACCGGCATCGAGGCGATTCGCGGCGTGCAACTCGTGGGCCGGGCCCACCTGGTGCCGGGCGCGGACGAGCGCCGGGTCCGGGCCGCCTACCGCTCCCGCTACGCCGCGGAACCCTTCGTGCGCGTGGTCGCCCAGCGGCGCGGCATGCACCGCTTTCCCGAGGCCAAGATCCTGGCCGGCTCGAACTTCTGCGACGTCGGTTTCGCGCTGGATCGCGGTTCGAGCCATCTCACCGTGATCGCTGCCCTGGACAACCTGGTCAAGGGCGGCGCGGGCAACGCGGTCCAGTGCCTGAACGTGCGGTTCGACATGCCCGAGCGGCTCGGTCTGGAGTTCACCGGGCTGCACCCGAACTGACCCGAAGTCAGCGATATCGCGCACCACCCACACCGACCCAGGCGAAAGGAGCCAGCGATGAGCAGCAGTCCCGCGACCCTGCCCGGTCCCGTCCCGCCGGGCCGGCACGATCGGCCGCAGCCGGCCGGCGAACCGGGCCCCACGGCCGACCCGAGCGAGGCCACCGGCCGGATCCGCGAACACATCGTGGACATGTGTGCCGGACCCGAGGGCGGCCACCTGGGCGGCTCGATGTCGCTGGTCGAGGTGCTCACCACGTTGTACCTGCGGGTACTGCGGATCGACCCCCGTTTCCCGCAGGCGCCGGACCGCGACATCCTGCTGCTGAGCAAGGGCCACGGCGGCATCGGCCTGTACGCGACGTTGTGCGAGGTCGGCTTCTTCCCCGAGGAGCGACTCGCGGAGTACGCGCGGCCGGGCAGCCCGTTCATGGCCCACCCGCATCCGGAGATCCCCGGCGTGGAGATGCCGTCGGGTTCGCTGGGGCACGGCCTGGCCCTGGGCGTCGGCTTCGCGCTCGCGCACCGGCTCGAGGGGGGCGACCGCCGCTGCTTCGTGGTGATGGGCGACGGCGAGCTGGAGGAGGGCTCGGTGTGGGAGGCCGCCGCCGTGGCGGGCAACCACGGCCTGGACCGGCTGACCGCGATCATCGACCGCAACGGCCTGCAGATCACCGGTGGGACCGAGTCGGTCGGCGGTCTGGAACCGCTGGCGGACCGCTGGCGCGCGTTCGGCTGGCACGTCCACGAGGTGGACGGCCACGACATGGACGCGCTCACCCGGGTGCTGACCGCACCGCCGGTTCCGCACCGGCCCACTCTCGTCCTCGCGCACACCGTCAAGGGGAAGGGCATCCCGTTCGTCGAGGGCCAGACCCGCAGCCATTACGCCCGACTGGGCGAGCGGCAACAGCGGCGCGCCCACGCGGCGTTGCGCACGCAGACCCCCGGGGAGAACCGATGACCACCGCCACCACCGCCGAACCGACCCCGAAACCGACCGCGGCGGCCGAGCCCCGCTCCTCGCGTGAGGTCTACCGCGACATCGTGGCCGAACTGCTGCCCGGCGACGAGCGCCTGGTCTGCCTGGACAGCGACACCGGCCTGTTCGCCGGCGTCGATTTCGGCACCGGACACGACCGCTACCTGAATCTGGGCATCGCCGAACACACCCTGATGGGCGCCGCCGCGGGGCTGGCCCGCGAGGGCCGGATGCCGTTGGTGAACACGATGGCGGCGTTCGCCGCGTCCCGGGCGCTGGAGGCCGTCAAGATCGACATCGCCCTGAACAACCTGCCGGTACGTATCGCGGCGACCCACTCCGGCGTGTCCGCGGGCCACCTCGGCCCCACCCATCACGGTCTGGAGGACCTGGCCGTGATGCGCACCCTGCCGAACATGACCGTAGTGGTGCCCGCCGACGCGGCCGGCACCGACACGCTCTTTCGCCAGGCGCTCACGCTGCCCGGACCGGTCTACTTCCGGATGGGCCGCAACGCCACCCCCGACCTCCCCGCCGGACCGCCCCTGGAACTGGGCCGGGCGCAGCGGCTCCGCCCCGGCGCCGACATCACCATCGCCGCGTGCGGCCCGTACCCGGTGCTCGCCGCCCTGGCCGCGGCCGACGAGTTGGCCGGCGAGGGCATCTCGGCCGGCGTCCTGCACGTGCACACGGTCAAACCGCTGGACACCGCCGCCCTCGCCGCGGCGGTCGGCCCCGGCGGCACGGTGATCACCGTCGAGGAGCACTGGCGCACCGCCGGCTTCGGCTCCGCCGTCGCCGAGGCGCTGACCGAACTCGTGCCGGTGCGGGTGCGTCGAGTGGCCATGCCGGACGCGTTCGTGTCGGTCGCGGGCGGCCAGCGGTATCTGGTCGAGCGCGGCGGCATCACCGCCCGCGCCATCGCCGCGCACGCCCGCTCGGCCGTCGACCCGACCCGAAAGGACCTGTGATGACCGGCTCGTACCGAGCGAACGGATGGTGGCGCGAGGAGACCCTCCTGGCCGACCTGCGCCGCGCGGTGGCCGACCATCCCGACAAGGACGCCCTCGTCTGCTACCAGGACGACACCGTCGTGACCCTCACCTACGCGGAACTCGCGCACCGGGTCGACCGGTTCGCCGCCAACCTGGTAAGGCTGGGCGTGTGCTCGGGCGATGTGGTCACCCTGCAACTGCCCAACTCGTGGCAGTTGGTGGCACTGTGCCTGGCCTGCGCGCGGATGGGCGCGGTGGCCGGCCCGGTCGTCCCGGTCATGCGCCGGCGCGAGGTGGAGTTCATGACCGGCCTGACCGAGAGTCCGCTCTACATCGCGGCGGCCGAGTTCCGCGGCTTCTCCTACGCCCGGATGAGCGCGGAGGTGGCGCGGACCGTGCCCACCCTGCGCCGGCGCGTGCTGCTCGGCGGCGACGGCGGCGAAACCGCCGACGGGGCGCTGGACTTCGACCGCGAACTGATCGAGCGCGAGCCCACGACGGCCGAACTGGCCGCCCTGGACGATCTGGAGGCGGGACCCGACGACGCCGCGCAGGTGATGTTCACCTCGGGCACCACCGGCGAGCCCAAGGGCGTGGTGCACAGCCACAACACGCTCTACGCGATGAACAAGGCACAGGCCGACGTGCTCGGGCTCACCCCCGACGAGGTCACCGCGAT
This sequence comes from Embleya sp. NPDC127516, assembly GCF_044765325.1. Taxonomy (NCBI): domain Bacteria; kingdom Bacillati; phylum Actinomycetota; class Actinomycetes; order Kitasatosporales; family Streptomycetaceae; genus Embleya; species Embleya sp. NPDC127516. Next base: position 58,398 of record NZ_JBIWJT010000006.1, read on the forward strand.
GGGCTCGCCGACCTCCCATCAGGCGGGCTACACCTGGAACTTCGTGATGCCCCTGCTGCTCGGCGCGACCGCCGTCCAGGTGGACGCGTGGGATCCGGCGCTGATGTTGCGCGTGCTGGAGGAGCGTCGGGTCACCTTCTTCATGGGCGCGCCCACCTTCCTCTCCGACCTGATCGAGGCGCAGCGCGCCGCTCCCCGGGACCTGTCCGCGCTGACCACATTCGCCACCGGCAGCGCCCCGATCGCGCCGATGCTGGTCGAGGACGCGCGCGAGATCCTGGGCTGCCGGTTGTACGCGCTGTGGGGCATGACCGAGAACGGCTGTGTCACCATCACCCGTCCCGAGCAGCCCGCCCTGCGCGCCGCCGAGAGCGACGGCACCGCGGTGCCGGGGATGTGGGTGCGCGTCGTCGACCGCGACCACGGCGGGCCGGTGGCCGCAGGGGAGTCCGGGCTGCTCCAGGTGCGTGGTGCCGCGCAGTGTCTGGGCTACTTCCGCCGTCCCGAGGTGTACGCGGCGTCGGTCACCGAGGACGGCTGGTTCGACACCGGCGACCTGGCCCGTTCCGACGGACACGGCGGCATCCGGATCACCGGTCGGGTCAAGGACCTGATCATGCGCGGGGCGGAGAACATCCCGGTGGTGGAGGTGGAGGCCGCGCTGCTGCGCCACCACGCGATCAAGGACGTGGCGATCGTCGGCTACCCGGACGCCCGGCTGGGCGAACGCGCGTGTGCGGTCGTGGTCCCGGCGGGCCCCGCGCCGACGCTCGCCGACCTGCAGACCCACCTCGCCGGTCTGGACATGGCCAAGCGCTACTGGCCCGAGCGGGTGGAGATCGCGACCGCGCTGCCCCGGACGCCGTCCGGAAAGGTGCAGAAGTTCGCCCTGCGCGACCGATTCCAACAAGCCTGAGGAGGGGCCATGGACTTCACCTTCACCGAGGATCAGAACGAACTCGCGGAGCATGTGCGCAAGTTCGCCGACTCGCGGATCGCCCCGCACGCCCGGCAGAGCGACGCGCGCGGCAGCTATCGGCCCGGCCTGCTCGCCGAGATGGGCGCCGAGGGCCTGTTCGGCCTGCGCATCCCGCGGGCGTACGGCGGGAGAGAACTGGACGCGACGAGCGCGGGCATCGCGCTGGCCGAACTGGCCGCGGCCGACCTGTCGGTGTGCTTCCCGGTGCTCAACGCGGCGTTGGTGGGCGGTGTCCTGGCGGCGAACGGTACGCCCGGGCAACTCGCCGAGTGGTTGCCGTCGATCGCCTCCGGCGACACGATCGTGGCCCTCGCGCTGACCGAGCCCGCACACGGCACCGACGCGGCGAACATCGGGATGCGCGCCGAACCCACCGCCGACGGCTGGGTGCTCTCCGGCGAGAAGACCTCGATCATGGCCGCGATGTACGCCGGCCACGCGCTGGTCTTCGCGCGCACCGGCGAGGCGGGCGCGCACGGCGTCACCGCCTTCTATGTGCGGCTCGACGACGCGCACGTGACCCGCGAACAGCTCGACGATCTGGGCTGCCGGGCCGGTGGCCGAGGCCGGCTGCTGCTGGACGGGTTGCCGGTGGGTGCGCGGGACGTGGTGGGCACGCCCGGCCGCGGCTTCGTCGAGGTGATGCGCGGTTTCGGTGTCTCCCGGGCGCTGATCTCGCTGATGGCGATCGCGGTCGGGCAGGCCGCACTCGACGAGGCGGTCGGGCACGCCGGGCGGCGGGAGGCGTTCAGGCAGCCGATCGGCCGGTTCCAGTCGGTGGCCTTCGCCCTGGTCGAGCACGCGACGATGTTGCATGCAGCGCGCCTGGTCGCCTACCAGGCGCTGGCGCTGGCGGACGCCGGCGAGGATCCGCGGGTCCCGGCGAACATGGCCAAGTGGTGGGCCCCCAAGGCCGCGATGGACGCCGTGCACCAGGCGCTGTTGACCTTCGGCCAACTCGGCTGGACCGAGGACGGCCCGATCGCCCGCCGGCTCCGCGACGTGATCGGCCTGCAACTCGCCGACGGCACCGCCGCCGCCACCAAGCTCGTGGTGGCCCGCAAACTCCTGGGCCGCACCGCCGCGCCGTGAGACGACGGCGGGCCGCCGTACCTCGGCGAAGACGGCCGGCGGCGGGGAACGCGGTCGCGGGACACGAGAGACACCCGGGACCGGGCGCTCGAACGCCCACCCCGCCCCGGGTCATCCCCCGGACGAACCGGCGTTCGAGGTCGCTCGCGTCCCCCGGTAGGTGGCCATCTTGGCCCGCGTGCCGCATACCGCCATCGAGCACCAACGGCTGCCCCGGTTGCGCGAGCGATCGTAGAAGGCCCATTCGCAGCGGTGTTCGTTGCACGACTTCAGCCGCTGCCAGGTGCCGTCGAGCCGCGCCTCGACGGTGGCCGCCAGCACCGCGGCCCATACGCCGGGCAGTTCCGTCCGCGTCGGCCGGAGCACCGGGTCCGGCCCGCCACCGTCGAATCCGACGACCAGCGGGCATTCCCGCGCGACCTGTTCGAGGGTCCGCCTGGACCGCTCGTCGGTCGGCGCGCCGTTGTTCTCGCGCAGGAGCCCCCGCAGCGCCTCGCGCAGCGTGATCGTCCGCGCGAGGTCGAGGTCGTCCGGCGCGGTCGCCGGTGGCGCGAAGCCGTTGCGCGCCAGCCAGCGGTTCAGGCCCTCGACCGAGGCGAACTCGTCCGGACCGAACTCGACGTTGACGCTGTTCACGAATGCCTGCACCAGCGCGAGTCCGCCCGGTGCGACGGCCCGGTCTCCCGGCTGTCGGATTTCGCGTTGTGACCGCATGCCATTCATGCTACCGGCGTCTCCGTTTCACTGGTAGTTCCCCGTTCGCCCGTGCTCCCGTCCGGGCGAACCGAGTACACGGTCGACCATCACGCCGGCGCCGCCGGTGTACCCGGCCGGGTCCAGCAGTTCCGCCAGGCGCTCGGCGGGGATCCGTGTCGTGACCTCCGGCTCGCCGGCCAGCACCTCGGCCAACGACCGCCCGGTCCGCGCCGCGCTCGCGGACGCCGCGGCCGCCAGCGCCTTGGCCCGAGCCCGCCCGAGCGCGGGGGTCAGGATCGCCGCGAGCCGCTCGGTGACCATGTGGCCGCCGGTCGACTCCAGGTTGGCGCGCATGCGTTCGGGGTGGACGACCAGGCCCTCGGCGAGTTCCACGGCCGTGTGCGCGGCGCCGCCCGCGAGCCGCAGGCCCTCGCGCAACAACAGCCATTCGGCGTGCCACGCGCCCGCCGAGCGCTCGTCCTCGGCGACCGAACACCCGGACAACGCCGCCGCGATCGCCGGCACCTGGAGCGCCGCGCTGCGAATCAGCGTGGACAACACCGGATTGCGCTTGTGCGGCATCGCCGACGATCCGCCCCGGCCCGCCACGTCGGGTTCGGCCACCTCGCCCACCTCGGTCCGCGCCAACACCTGCACATCCACCGCGATCTTGCCCAGCACGCCGGTGGTACCCGCCAGCACGGCGGCCAGGTCGATCATCGGGGTGCGCAGCGCGTGCCACGGCAACGGCGTCCGGGCCAGGCCGGTTTCGGCGGCGAACGCGTCGACCAGCGCCTCGATGTAGACACCGGGGTCGAGCCGTTCGGCCGAGTCGTCGCGGACCGAACCGTCGCGGACCGAACCGTCGCGGACCGAACCGTCGCGTGCCGCGTATTCGAGCGCCGCGTATTCGAGATAGGCCGCCAGCGTGCCGGCTGCGCCGCCGAGTGACACCGGCAGGCCGTCCGCGAGCAGCGCGTCGATCCGTCGTCGGGCGTCCAGGACCGACTGCCGCCAGCCCGCCGCCTTGAGGCCGAAGGTGGTGGGCACCGCGTGCAGGGTCAGGGTGCGCCCGGCCAGCACGGTGTCCCGATGCCGCTCGGCGAGCACGCCGAGCGCGTCGGCGATCCGGGTCAGGTCGGCCCGTACGATGCCCAGGGCCCGCGCGGCGATCAACATCGCGCCGGTGTCCAGGATGTCCTGGCTGGTCGAACCGCGGTGCACGAACTCGGCCGCTGCCGAGTCCTGTTCGGCTACCGCCCGGGTGAGCGCGGCGACCAGCGCGACCACCGGATTGGCACTCTCCCGGGCGGCCAGGGCCACCTCGCGCAGATCGAAGCGCTCGGCCCGGGCCGTCGCGGTGATGATCTCGGCGGCGGCCCGCGGCAGGGTGCCCAGCCGCGCCTGGGCTCGGGCGAGCGCGGCCTCCGCGTCGAGCATGGCCTGGAGCCAGGCCCGATCGCACACGGCCGCCTCCACCGGCGTCCCGACCCGGACCGGGGACAGCAGTCCCGCGTCCTGCTCGATGTCCGGGCGAGCGCCCACGTGTTGGTCGAGTACGTGCGGGACAGCGGTCACACGATCACTCCGTTCGGGGTGATTTCCGGGTCGGTCGACAACACCGGACGCACGTTCGCCGGCGTTCGGGAGGCGGCGGGCAGCGCGAGGACCGCGCGGGCGATCGCGTCCGAGTCGGCGAGCGTGACCGAGTCCACGCCGGGGCGGATCCCGGCGGCGGTGACCCAGTGCACCGATTCGGTCGGCACGCCGTAGGCGAATCGGCGCGGATGCGGCCGGTCCCGCCCATCGATCAGCCGGTACGGCCGCTCGGTCACCGCCAGGCCGCCGGTCTCGTAGTCCTCGCCGCCGACACCGCGGATCCGGTACGGCGCGGCCTGGTCGGTGTTCAGCAGGTGACGCAGCAGCGGGTCCTCGGTCCGGCGCAGATCCGGCTCGGGCAGCCGGGCCTCGATCAACACCGCGGCGCGTACCGGCGGGCCCGGCACCATGGTGGAGGCGGCCACGAACGCCGGTTCGGCGACGTCCAGGCAGATCCGGGTGCCGGGCCCGGTCAGGGTCAACACGCCGGCCTCGATCAGCGCGATCATCTGCTCGATCCGGGCGGCCGGCGGGCCGATCGACAGGAAGCCGTTGAGCGGCGTGTACCACCCCTCCAGGTCGTCCCGGTGCGAGTCGCCGGTCAGGCCGCCGTGGTCGACCGCGAGCCGGATCTCGTTGCGCAGGTCCCGCAGGACATCCAACGCGGCCTTGAGCGGTCCGTCCACGTTCCCCTCCCGGGCCGCCGCGACGTCCCGCTCCAGGTACTCCACCAGCCACCGGGTGAACTCCGCCCGGCTCGCGAACTCCCGCTCGCCGTAGGGCCGGGAGATCGCCGACCAGTCCCAGTGCGCGGCCCGCTCGATGCCGTACGCGAGGGCGAGGTCGGCACTCTCGTCGTCCGAACCCGCCGCCAGGTACTCCCGGGTGAACGCCGCGCATTCGGTCTCCCGGCGGCCTCGCCGGCGCAACAGCGCCGCGTAGTACACGCTTTCCACCTCGCGGACGATCAGCGGCCACAGGTCCGCGGTGAAGTCGACCGGCCGTCCCTCTCGGGCGCGCCGGCGCAGACCCTCGACGTACTCGGGCGTCAGCAGCCGAGGAACGTACCGCCCGTGCGCGCCCTTCTGGTTCTCGCCACGGGCGTGGTAGGGCACGCCGCGCCGCGAACTCGCGTACATGGCGGGCTCGTTGCCCGACGGGTGATACACCGTCCGCCCGTCCTCGGCGCGATCGAAGCGGCCTCCCCTGCCGCTGCTGAACAGGGCCATGTGGTCGAAGAAGTTGAGCCCCAGGCCGCGCAACAACACGTTCTCGCCGGGCCGGACCCGATCCAGGTCCAGGTCCGCCGGATTGGCCGGGGTGATGTAGGTCAGATGGTGGATCCGGGCCAGGCTCGCGGTGCGGGCCTCGCGCGCGGACAGCCGGGCCGGCAGGTGGCCCAGGGCCAGCACCACCGCGTCCAACTCGTGCAGTCGGGTGCCGTCCTCCAGTCGCACCCCCTGCGGGCCGCCCGGTATGCCGTGCGTGTCCGCCAGCGCCACCGCGCGCGAGCGGTGCACCCGCACCGCGACATGCGCCGGCGCGCGGGCCACCACCCGCTCGAACGCGTCGTGCAGGTAGCGGCCGTAGAACGCGCGCGTGGGGTAGTCGTCGGGGCCCAGCGCGCGGGCCTCGGCGAGGATCTCCGCACCGAGGTCGCCCGCTTCGCCCGCGGCCGCCGCGGACCGCGCCCAGTCGTACAGGCTCGGCCCGGGCACGACCGGCCCCTCGATCCGCGAGCTCGCGTCGGTGTACACCGTGATCTGCGCCGCGACCGTGTTCATCAGCAGGTGCTGGGACTGCTCCGAACGCCAGACCGCGCCGGCCCCCGGCGAGGCGGGGTCGACCACGTGGATCGTGACCTCCGGATGGGTGGGCGCGGCGCGTTCGTTGGCGCACAGGCGCTCCAGGACGGAGAGCCCGCGCGGCCCCGCGCCCACGACGCAGACCCGGATCGGGCCGGCGGCGCTCATGCCGCCGCCTCCTCGGCGCGCGGGCCGCCGACCCGGAACCCGTGCATCCAGGCCACGTGGTCGTGCAGCCGATCGGCCGACATCGCGCCGAGCAGCGCGTTCCTGGTCTCGGCCGCGGCGCCCGCGGGATGCCACAGACGGATGCTGTCGCGCGCGGCGAGCGTGATCCGGGTGGTCCGCTCGTGCCGCGCGTCGCGGTACCCGGCCAGGCGCTGCGGCAGGTCGTCGGCTCGCGCACCGGCCAGTCGCGCGCCGAGCACGACGGCGTCCTCCAGGGCCTGACACGCGCCCTGCGCCGCGTAGTGCAGCATCGGGTGGGCCGCGTCGCCCAGCAGCGCGACTCGGCCGTCGGTCCATCGGGACACCGGGTCGCGGTCGACCAGCATCCAGGTCTTCCAGTCCGCGCCGAGTTCGAGCAGCCGCTGTGCGGTGCCGCCCAGGGCGGCGAGTTCGCGCAGCACCCGGTCGCGGTGCACGCACTCCCCGGCGACGGCCTCGGTGCCGCCGTCCGCGCGGCTGGCCGCGAGGTTGAGGAAGCGACCGCCGGCGATCGGGTAGTGCACGAAGTGACAGCCGGGTCCGGCCCACCACACCACCGACCGGTCGAAGCGCAGCGCGTCGGGTACCCGTTCCATCGGGATCACCGCCCGGTACACGCTGATCCCGGAGATCCGCGGCTCGCCGTCGCCGACCAGCCGGGCCCTGATCGCGGAGTGGATCCCGTCCGCGCCGATCAGTACGTCGCCGGTGATCCCGGTGCCGTCCGCGAGCAGGGCCGTCGCGCTCGTGGCGTCCCGGGTGTAGTCGACGACGTGCGCGCCGGCGTACAGCGACACGGCGTCGGCGGCCAGGCACGCGTCGAGCAGCGCCCGGTGCAGTTCCGCGCGATGCACGACGACGTAGGGGCCGGCGAAGCGGCGCCGGTACTGCTCGGTCAGCGGCAGGCTCGCCACGTGCGCACCGGTGATGCCGTCCATGAAGCGCAGTTCGGCCATTCGTACCGCGGCCGCGCGCACCGCCGCGCCCACGCCCAGGACGTCCAGGGCGTGCAGTCCGTTGGGGGCCAGTTGGATGCCGGCACCGATCTCGGCGAACTCGTCCGCTCGTTCGAGCACTACCGCGTGGTGTCCGCGGGCGGCCACCGCGAGAGCGGTGGCCAGCCCGCCGATCCCGCCGCCCGCGACGATGACCTCGGCCATCACGCACCCCGATCCTCGTCCTCGAGCCGGCGCGCCAACTCGAGGCGTTTGATCTTGGTGGTCGCGGTCTGCGGCAGGTCCTCGATCCGACGCTGGACCGGATCGGCCATGTCCGGAAGTTCGGCGGTGGCCGCACGCCAGGCGTCCCGATCGATGGGGTGGTCGTCCCTGGTGCACACCACCGGCACGGCGGTGCCGTCGGCGCCGGGCACGATGACCACCTCGGCGAGTTCGTCCAGCTTGTCGAACAGCACGTCCTCGGCGGCCAGCGTCGAGCCGAAGCCCTCGATCAGGTCGACCTCGCGGTCCAGCAGGTGGATACAACCCCACCTGGTCCGGTAGCCGACGTCGCCCATCCGCCACCAGCCGTCGGCGGACACCTGCGCGTCGTAGCGGTCCTGTTCGCCGAGGTAGGTGAGGACCCGTCCGTCGCTCTTGACCTCGATGAAGCCGGGGTGCTCGGCGGACGGCGGCCGGCCCGCCCGACCGACCACCCGGGCGGCGGTCATCCCGGGGAAGGGGCGGCCCACACAGCGACCGTCGGCGTCCGGGGCCCGGCCCCGGGTGAAGGCGCGCACCACGGCCGGCCCGACCTCGCTCTGGCCGTACAACTGGCCGAACAGCGGCGCGCGGCGCCGGGTGGCGGCCAGCAGTCGGTGCACGGTGCGCGGGTGGATCGCGTCGAAGGTGGAGCTGAACAGCTTCACGCCGGCCAGCGGTTCGCGCGGATCGTCGGCCAACTCCTCCCATTCCATGAAGGTGTTGGGATGCGCCTCCAGGACCCCCGGCCGCAGCCGCGCGAACAGATCGGCGGCGCGTCGGGGATCGGAGTCGGCCAGCACGGCGATCGGGAAGCCGCGCAGCAGCGAGATGGCCAGTGCGGTGATCAGTCGGGAGTGCACGAACGACACGTGCAGCGCGATGGTTTCCCGGCGCCGCAGGATCGGCGCGACGATCGCGGCCTGCGGCCGATACCGGGCCTGGAGGCTGCGGCCGGTGTGTACGGCGAGCTTGGGCACTCCGGTGGTGCCCGAGGTATGGGTGATCAGCGTCGGCTCCTCGGCGGGCCGGGTCACCGCGGGCACCCGGGCCACCCCGGCGAACGCGTCGAGGGTGGTGGCGTCCGGGTGTGTGCCCGTGGTCAGCAGCACCCGCGCGGTCTCGGCGAAGACCGCGCCCGGCAGTCCGTCGAGCTTGGCCCGGTCGGTGACCAGGAACGGCCGGTCGGTGCGCCGCACCAACTCGGCGACGGTCGCGCCGTCGAGCATCGGCGACAGCAACACCGGAACCCCGCCGGCTCGGGCGATCGCGCAGGCCAGGAGGGTGATGTCGAAGCCGTCGGATTTGTGCACCACGACCCGGTCGCCGGGTCGGATCCCGGCCGCGTGCAGCCGGGCCGCGAAGTCGTCGATCAGGTCGGCGATCTCCGGGATGGTCGCGCGCCGGCCCAGGTCGGGGGCGATGTCCAGGTCGTGGTCGAGGATCAGGACGTTGGCCGGGTGTCGGGCCGCCGCGCGTTCGAAGAGCGTGCCCAGTCGGATGCCGCGATTACCGATGCGTTGCAAGAACATGAGGTCAGACCTTCGTCGGTGGGTTCGGGCGGGCCGACGACCGCGGGGAGGGTGCGGGATGGCGGGCGGTGGACCCGGTCGGCCGAGGGTCGGGGGGCGGGTGCCGGCGGCGGTTCAGCGCCGGACGGCGGCGGAGCGCTCGACGACCCGCTTGATGCGTTCGAGGGTGACCGGCAGGTCCGTGGCGAGTTTGGCGCCCCACTCGGCCAGGAAGCGCAGCTTCTCCCGCTCGTCCATCGCCGCGGTGATGCCCCGGATCCCCTCGGTGGCACGGCCCATCCGGAACCGGTGGGTCAGCACACAACCGCCGTCGGCGGGCTCGATGTCGTAGCCCCACACGCTGTCCTGCCGCACCCCCGCCGAGTCCCGCATCGCCCAGCCGAAACCGCGCCCGGGCTCGGCGGCGACCACCTCGGATTCGGTGAACCACGTGCCCCGGACCACCGGGGCCCAGCCGACCACGTCCGCGGCCCGCAGGTTCTCGCCGCGGAACACCGCGCCCACCGTGCCCGGTTCGCCGCGGATCCAGGTGCCGCCGACACACTCGGGACTCCACTCCGCGCTGCGCGGCAGATCGCTGACGACCGCGTAGACCTCGGCCGGGTCGGCCGTGATGTGCGTATGCGCGGCCAACAGGAACAGCGGCGCACGCTCGCCGGCCTCGAAGGCCGCGAAGCTTGGTGCGTTGGTCATCTCCCGGCGCCCCTTTCGGTGTCGCTGGTATGGGCGAGAGCACTGCTACCACTCATCACGTTATGGTGGTAACAGCGCGGCGACCACGCCCTGGCGATAAGACGTCCTTCTCGAATCGCGAAGCCACGCGCGTCCCGAACCGGCGGGTCACGCAGGGGAATTCACTTCGCCTGATGCCAGACTCCGGTACATGCGCGCTGCCTACCTCGAACGGCTCGGCCCACCGTCGGAGATCCGTTTCGGCGAGCTGCCCGACCCCTCCCCCGGCCCCTGCGACGTGCTCGTCGACGTGTGGGCCGGCACGGTCAATCCGGTCGACACCTTCGTGCGCTCCGGGCGGTTCGCCACTCCCGTCGCGTTCCCGTTCGTCATCGGCCGCGATCTGGTCGGCCGGGTGGCCCGGGTCGGCCCGGGTGCGCCCGGCTTCGCCGTCGGCGACCCGGTCTGGAGCAACAGCCTCGGCCACGGCGGCCGGCAGGGTGCGGCGGCCGAACGGGCGGTGGTCGCCGCCGACCGGCTCTACCGACTCCCGCCGGGGGTGGATCCGTACGCGGCGGTGGCGGTGCTGCACCCCGCGGCCACCGCCCACCTCGCGCTGTTCGCGCACGGCGGCCTGCGCGCCGGCGACACCGTGCTGATCGCGGGCGCCGCCGGAAACGTCGGCGGCGCACTGGTCACACTGGCCGCCGAGGCGGGCGCCCGGATCCTGGCCACCGCCTCGGCCCGGGACGCCCGATACTGCCGTGAACTGGGCGCCGAGATCGTCTGCGACTATCGCGATCCAGACCTGACCCGACACCTCGCCGAGGCCGCCCCGAACGGCGTGGACCTGTATCTGGACACCTCCGGCCGCAACGACCTGGCGGCGGCGGTCGACCTCCTCGCCCGCCGCGGCCGGATCGTTCTGCTCGCGGGCGCGGGACCGGGCACCGCACCGGTATTGCCCGCGAGCGAGCTCTACATGAAGGACGGCTCGATCCGAGGTTTCGTGATCTCGCACGCCGGCGTCGACGAACTCGCCGCCGCCGCGGGGACGATCAACCGCCTCCTCGGCACCGGCCGGTTGCGCCCGCGCGCGATGGAGATCCTGCCGCTGTCCGCCGCCGCCGACGTGCACCGTCGGATGGAACGGCACGAACTGCACGGCACAAGAGTGGTACTGCGCACCGACCACGCGCCCCGACCCGATTCGCCCGGTCCCGCCGGGGAGTGACCCCTCACGACCCGCGGCGTTATCACCATGTCGGACCGGTTCCGCCGAACACCGAGGGAGCACGAATGTTGCGAGGTTTGGCCCATGTCAGGTACCAGGCGGCAGACTTGGCCGCGGCCCGCCGCTGGTACACCGAACTGCTGGGCATCGAGCCCTACTTCGAACGCCCCGGGTATGTCGAGTTCCGGGTCGGCGACTTCCGACAGGAACTGGGTCTGGTGGACGCTGCCTACGTCTCGGAGCTGGGCGCGCACGGCACGGCCGAGGCCGGCGGTGCCGTCGTCAGTTGGCATGTCGGGGATCTGCCCGCCGCGCTGGACCGGTTGCTGGCCATGGGCGCGAAGGAGCACGAGCCGGCCCGCGACTTCGGCGAGGGATTCGCCGGTGCCTCGGTGATCGACCCGTTCGGGAACGTGCTCGGCATCATGCACAACCCGAACTACCTGGACGTCCTGGCCGAGACCGGCAAGGGCTGAGCCCGGCGCGCCGCGGCTCGTCGTCCCCGTCGGTCACGCCGGGGACGACGGCCGCTCGCACGAGGGTCAACGCACGCGGGCCGCCTCGATCACCGCGGCCATCCGGTCGATCGTGGGCTCGTGCAGCAGATCACCCAACTCGACGTCGATGTCGAACAGCTCGCGCACCTGCTCGGTCAGCCGGGCGCCACGCAGCGAGTCGCCGCCGAGTTCGAAGAAGTTGTCCCGCACTCCGATCCCATCCAGTTCGAGCACCTTCGTCCACAACTGCACGAGCGAGTGCTCGGTGTCGGTGCGCGGCTCTCGGTACGGGCTGTCCAGGTCCGGCCGCGAGCGCGGCGGTTCGGGCAGCGCGGCGCGGTCGATCTTGCCGTTGACCGATGTCGGCAGCCCGCCCACGACATACGCGGACGGCACCATGAACGCGGGCAGCTTCTCCCGCAGCGCCCGACGGATGTCCGGGACCGCCGGCGCCGGTTCACCCTTGGGCTCGATGTACGCGGTCAGGCGCACGTCCCCGTCGGTGTCCCGATGCGCCAGGACCGCGACCTGGGCGACGCCCGGTTGCCTTGCGGCGACCACCTCGATCTCGCCGAGTTGCACGGTGTTGCCCTGCACCTTGAGTTGGTTGTCCACCCGGCCGATGATCTCGATGCCGCCGTCCTGCCAGTACCGCGCCATGTCGCCGGTGCGGTAGAGCACCGGGTTCCGGTCCGGATCGATCGGGTTGGACACCCACTTCAGCGCGGTCGCCTCGGGCCGGTTCAGGTAGCCGGCGGACAGGCTGTGGCCCGCGATGCACAGTTCGCCCACCACGCCCGGCGGTACCGGCGCGAGGTTCTCGTCCAGCACGTAGATCTTGACGTTGGGGATCGGCCGGCCGATCGGCGGCAGCCGGCGGGCCCGTCCCTCGGCCCCCAACTCTCGTCCCAATTCGGTGATGTCGCAGCCGGCGACGGTGGTCGCCTCGGCGGAGCCGTACAGGTTGATCAGGCGGAACGGCAGCCCGGCGGGCGGCCAGGACTGGATCCGCTCGCCGCAGACCCTGATGTTCGCCAACGGGGTGTCGGCGGGCCAGTCCAGGCTCCACAGCCGCTCGGCCATCGGCTTCATCAACAGCGTGGTGGTGATCCGCTTGTCCAGGTACCAGTCCTGGAGCAACTGCGGGGATGCCACCACCGATACATCGGGAATGTGCACCGTACCGCCGGCCGCGAGCACCGGGAAACACTCGACCTCGACCATGCCGTAGCCGGGTGCGGCCAGCCAGGTGCCCTGGGTGTCGGCGTTCATCCCGGTCATCTCGCACATGCTGTGGATCTGATTGCGCGCCGCCCCGAACCGGACCAGAACCGCCTTCGGCGCGCCGGTGGAGCCGGAGGTGTAGCAGATGTGGATCAGGTCGTCGACGTCCACCGGCGCACTCACCTCGGTGCTCGGCTCGGCGTGCCAGTCGGCGACGTCCAGCGAAAGCACCGGACAGTGTCCGGAGACCTTGTCCTCGTGCGCGGACAGCGTCACGACCGCGGCGGCCGAGGCGTCCTCGACCATGAAGCGCACCCGATCGGCGGGAAAGTCCGGGTCGAGCAGGATCGCCGCCGCCGCGAGCTTGAAGCAGGCGAGTTGGGCGATCAGGCTCTCCGCACCGCGCGGGAAGCAGACCCCCACCCGGTCCCGCCGGCGAACACCGGTCGCGGCCAGGCGGTGCGCGAGGCGATTGGCCCGGTCGTCCAGTTCCCGATAGGTCAGCGCGCTGTCCGGCAGCGCGATCGCGATCGCCTCGGGGGTTCGGCGCGCGAAGTCCGCGACGATCTCGTGGAAGAACGGCTCGGGTACGTCCTGTTCGGTCCGGTTCCACTCGACCAGGATGCGCTGCCTCTCCTCGTCGCCCAGCAGCGGCAGATCACGGACGAGCACGCCGTCGTCGGTGCTCAGCGCGCACAGCACGCGGGCCAGATGCCGGCCGTACTGGGCGGCCGCCTCTTCATCGAACTCGTCCTGGGAGAGCAGCAGTTCGTATGTGGCCTCGTCGACGCACAGGGTCAGCGCGGCGCGGGAGGCGAAGTCCCGCGCGGCCGCGTCGGCCACCATGCCGTGGCAGGGGCGACCCGCCGCCGGTTGTGCGGGCGGCGCGGCGGCGACGCCGGCGAGCAGTTCCGCCGCCGTCTCGTCGCCGGACACCCGCGGCTCGATGGTCTCGGTCGGTCCCGGACCGGTACGGCGAGCGATCAGCAGATCGGTCTCGCCGGTGTATCGGTGGATCAGCGCCGCGAGCGCCGCCGACGCGTACCGCGCCGGATCCGACTTCGCCCGATCGGGGGCGGCGATGGCGATCCGATGCACCGCTCCGGTGCGATCGCCGTCGATGTGCCGCGCGAGCGGAAGTGCCGAACTCGTGGTCGTGGCCACCGGAATCGTTCCTCTCGAATTCTCGGATGTCGGATGTCGGATGTCGGGAGGTGGGAGGTGGGTACGGGGATGTGGGTACGGGGAGGTGAGGGTGTCGGGTGTGCAGGTGTCGGGTGTGCGGGTGTCGGGAAGCCGGGTGTCGGTCCGAGTGCTCAGGCCACCATCACCGACGGATCCGCCGCGCGCCGGGCCTTCACCGCCTCCGCCAGGCGCTCGACCATGTGCATGGTCTGCTCCCAGCCCGCGCACGCGTCGGTGACGCTCTGGCCATAGGCGAGACCGTCGGTCCGACCCAGGATCAGATCCTGTCGACCGCAGGCCAGGAAGCTCTCGATCATCATCCCGGCGACGCCGGACTCACCGTCGGCGATGCGTTCGGCGACGTCCTCGACCACGTTGGTCTGCTCCTCGTGGTCCTTGCCGCTGTTGCCGTGGCTCGCGTCGATGACCACCCGTCCGGGCAGTCCCGCGGCCTGCAACTGATCGAGTGTCTCGGCCACGTCGGGCGCGCTGTAGTTGGGGCCTTCGGTGCCGCCGCGCAGCACCACGTGGCAGTCGGGGTTGCCGCTGGTGGTCACCACCGCCGCCTGCCCGTCGTCGGTGATGCTCGGGAACACGTGGCTGTTCGAGGCGGTGACGATCGCGTCGATCGCGTCGCCCGTGCGACCGGCGGTCGTGTTCTTGATCCCGACCGGCATGTCCAACCCACTGGTGAGCTGGCGGTGCACCTGACTCTGCACGGTGCGCGCACCGATCGAGGCCCACGAGACCGCGTCGGCGAAGTAGCGGGCGATCATCGGGTCGAGGAACTCGCAGCCGATCGGCAGCCCGGTTTCCAGGATCCGCACCATCAGCCCGCGCGCCATCCGCAGCCCGGTGTTCAGGTCGAACGACCCGTCCAGGCCGGGATCGCTGACCAGTCCCTTCCAGCCCATCCGGGTACGCGGCTTCTCCACATACACGCGCATGACGATCAGCAGTCGGTCCGCCATCCGCCGGGACACTTCCGCCAGGCGCTCGGCGTAGACCAGTGCGGCCTCGGTGTCGTGGATCGAGCACGGACCGGTGACCAGGACCAGGCGATCGTCCTTCCCGTTCAGGATGCGCTTGACGTCCCGGCGGGCCGCCAGCACGGCTTTGCGGGTCTCGGGCGGGATCGGTATCTCCTTTCGCAGGGCGGTCGGCGACATGAGTCTGTCGACCGCCGTCACGCGGGAGTCGGAGTTGCGGCTGAGGCTCATGACAAAGTTCCTTCCTTCCGATCGTGGGGTCAGGACCGGTCCGCCGCGAACACGGCGGCGGAGAAGGTGAAGCCCATGCCGGTTCCGATCACGAGCACCCGGGCCCCGGGTGCCAACAGGTCTTCCTTGAGCAGGTGGTCGAGCGCGTAGATCTGGTCGGCCGCGCCGAGATGGCCGATGGTCAGCCCGAGTTCGTGCAGGTCGTGGCGGGGGGTGATGCCGAGCGGCCGGACGAAGCTCTCCCGGTGGAGCGTGCTGCCGACGAACGGGGTGACGAACCAGTCGATCTGCTCCTGGTCCAGTTCCGCGTCGGCCAGGGCACGGGCCACCACGCTGCGGGTGCGGTCCGCCGAACGTGTCTGGACGTCCCGGATGGAAACCTCGCCCTGGGCCAGGAATTGCCGAGTGCGGTGCCGGATGTCGCCCTGCCCGGAAGGCGCGGTACGAAACGGCTCGTCGCCGCGCGAGAGCCCCTCCAGGACCGTGTCGGTCTCCGAGACGAGCGAGACCAGCCGCAGCCGACCACCGCCTCGGGCGAGCACGGCCGCCGCGGCACCGTCGCCGAACACGATGCCCGGGGACGTGTGCCAGCGATCGGTCGGCGGCGCGAACCGGTCCCCCAGCGTGATCAGCGCGGACGGCAGCGCGGGGCGCGACGCGAGCATCGCCGCGGCGATGTCGATGCTGACCAGCGAACCGTTGGACCACGCGGAGACGGTCGTGGGTACCCCGTCGACGCGCGGACCCAGCAGCTCCTTGGCGATCCAGCACGCGGCGGGCCACATGTCGATGCCCTGGAAGTGCCCGTGACTGTGCAGGTACAGGCTGCCCGGGTCGACCACGGTGCCGTACTCCTGGGCGTCCTTGATCGCCTGGCGCCCCGCGATCACGGCCATCTCCGGCGGCGCGAGCCGGGCCTGGGCGACGCTGACCATGCCGGTGCTCTCGGCGGCCTCGGCCTCGTAGTGGCCGGCCGCGACGGCGTCGGAAACGGGGGTCCGCTCGCCGAGTGTGCCGCCGGTTCCGGTGATCCAGATGTCATCGAAGCGCATGGCTCGGGCTCCCTTCCGGAATCAGGGCGACCGGCAGGTCGCGCAGGTGGTGCCCACCGGAGGTGATCTCCGCGGTGCCGCCGACGCCGATCAGGATGTGGTGTGCGGCGCGGACCACGACCCGGCCGACGGCGGAGTCGATCGCGCCCGCGAGGTGCGGCACGCTGGTGCGGTAGCCGACCTCGAACACGGCCTCGCAGCCGTCGTCGGTGTCGGTGCACGTCCACGCGCCGCCGAACCGTTGGAAGTCGCCGTCGACCTGTTCGAACTCGATCCGGTACGGCTGCTGCTCACCGCTCGCGTCCCGGGTGCGCTGCGCCCACCGGGCGGTACCGCCGCGGAAGGCGAGCGTCCAGTGCCGCAGGTCGTCGCCGGCGTCCTGGACCGAGACGATCTCGGCGGCCCAGTCCGGGAAGACCCGGTCGTCGCGGAGTCCTTCGATCGCGGTCGCCGCCGAGCACGGCAGTGCGGCCTTGAGAGTGCGGGAAGTCATCGGGCTCCTCCGAGTCGGGGCGTCGGACGGACGATGCTGACGCCCTGCAGATGCGTGGTGCGCAACATGGGATGGCTCGCCTCGCCGAAGGCGCCGCCGGTGAGGCCGGTGCCGCCCGAGTTGGGCAGGAACGGGAGGAAGTTGCCGTGCGAGTCGTTGATCTTCAGGTTGCCGCCATTGGTGACACCCGACAGGAACCGCTCGATGTGCTCCGGGCCGGTCGACCAGAACGAGTTCCGCAGGCCGTAGGCATTGCTGTTGACGAACGTCAGGATCTCCTCGAACAGTCGCTCGTCCGAGTCGCCCGGCTCGGGCACGATGATCGGCAGCAGCGGGAAGAACGTCTCGTCCCGGACCACCGACAACGAGCGGGCGTCGCCGAGTCCGGCCACCCGCACGATCGTCGGTTCGATGAAGAAGCCGGTGTCCGACGGGGTGCCGTCCACCTCCAGGCGACGGCCGCCGTGCACCATCGTCGCGCCGCCCATCAGGGCCTCGGTCAGGCAGCCGAAGAACCAGTCGGCACCGAGCACGGGGGTGAGCACCACGCCGGGCTCGTCGGGATAGCCGGGGTGGATCTTGCCGGTCGCCACGATCAGTCGCTCGATCAGCTCGTCCGCGATCGCGGGGTGTGCGATCACCTGGTTGGGCACGTTGCAGATCTGACCGGAGTTCAGGAAGAACTGGGTCATGGTCTCCACCGCGGCGTCCAGGTCGGCGTCGGACCACACCACGCAGCAGTCGTTGCCCGCGAGTTCGAGGATCGGCTTCTTGCCCGCGGCGATGCAGTCCCGTTCGAAGGCCAGGCCCTGCTTGCTGCCGCCGTAGTAGACGATGTCGTTCACGTGTTCGCTGGCCAGCCAGGTGTCGACGGCCGGCGGGCCGCAGTAGGCGTTCAGCGTGCCGGCGGGCGCTCCGGCCGCCTCCAGCACCGGCGCCACCACCTCACGCATGGCGTACATGCAACTGAGTGCGACGCCGCGCGGCGCGCGGACCACGACGGTGTTGCCCGCCAACAGCGCGGTGATCGCGGACAACGCGTTCACCGTCGCCGCGTTCTGTGGTGGGTTGACGCACACCACACCGTCGGCCACGCGTCGCAGGATCATCTCGCGCTCTCCGTCGTGACGACGGAACTCCAGTTGTTCGGCGCACCATTCGAGCGTCTCGGGGCTCCATCCGGTGAGCGGGATCCCGTCGATCATCGCCTCGGCTCCCGAACGGGGTTGCCCCTCGGCGACCAGGATCTCCACCAGCGGATCCCGATGCTCGCCCAGCCGCCGCGCGATCGCCCGCCCGATCTCCATCCGGGTGGCGAGCGGCGTGCGCGCCCACTCCGGCGCGGCACCGGCGGCCGCCGCGAGCGCCGCCGCGATCATGCCTTCGTCGGCGACCGCACACGCTCCCGCGAGCCGATCCCCGGCACTCTCCCGATCGACCACGCCCAGGTCGAGATCACGCTTCAACCGCAGACTGGGAAAGGTGTCCTCGATGATGGCCCGAGCGGTGACGGTGTGCACATACTCCCCGCCTTCGCCGCCGATGTCCCGGCCGCCGATGTAGGCGGGATAAACCCTGGTGGTCACGGTTCTCCCTTTCGAGCGAAGGATGTGGATACCAGCAAAAACGCTACGCAGGTAACAGAACCGGAACAACGCACCCGCGATAAGACTTGGTTCTCACCCTGCGAACCAACAAAGCCACCCAGCCCACCAATTCGGCCCAACCAGCACCCGAGCCCAATCAGCCCGTGCGCCGCCTGAGCACACCAACCCGGCCGGCGCTAGAGGCCACTCAGCCCGTGCGGCGCTTGAGCACAACCAGCCCGGCCGGCGCTTGAGGCCACCCAGCCCGTGCGGCGCTTGAGCACAGCAGCCCGGCCGGCGCATGAGGCCAAACAGCCCGGCCGGCGCTTGAGGCCACCCAGCCCGTGCGGCGCTTGAGCACAACCAGCCCGGCCGGCGCATGAGGCCAAACAGCCCGGCCGGCGCTTGAGGCCACCCCTCAACCAGAGCCCGCCGCAGGCGAACCCGCGACCCAACGCCCCTCCGCCTTCGCAGCCTCGATCCGCGCCAACCCCGCCGCCCGCATCCGCCCGCGCTCGATCAACTTCTCCGCCCGCCGGCAATTGATCCTCGACCAGTTGCTCCGCGCCCGGCGCGGGGTGTACCGCTGCGCCCACCACCCCTCCGGCGTACCGCCGGAGAACGCCTTGCCGTCGATCCACCCGTAACACAACGCCACGTCCAACGCCTGTCCTTGGGTCACCGACGGCTCCGACGTGCCCTTCTTCGCCAACGCCACCCACACCCCGTCCGAGTCGGCGTGGTTCGCCTCCATCCAGGCGCCGAACTCCTCGGCCGAGGCGAAGTACAGGGTCTCCTCGCCGTCGTCGCCGCTCACGTGCGCACCTTCCCCTCCGCCAGATCGCCCAACAACTCACCCAGAATCTCGGCCCCGTGATCGGTCAACACCGAAGCCGGATGGAACTGCACCGAAGCGAACCCCGGCCCGCGCAGCCCATGCACCTCGCCACTGCCCGGGTCGCGAAACACCTCGACCGCACCGTCCCGCGCCGCGCACCGGATCGAATCGCTCGGGCTCAATGCCGCGAACGTGTTGTAGAACCCGACCCGTTCGGCCCGCCCGAAGCAGTCGACGGTCCGTTGCGTGCCCTGATTCGGCAGTGGATTGCGCACGATGTCCAGCCCGAGCATCGTGCTCAGCACCTGATGGGCCAGACACACCGACAGGAACGGCGTGTCCGCCGCCAGCAGCGTGCGGGTCACCTCCCGGATCCGGGCGATCTTGGGATGCGCGTGATCCCGAGGGTCCCCGGGGCCGGGGCCCACGATGACCAGGTCGTGCTCGTCCAGGCGATAGTCCTCGTCGAACCGCCGAACGGTCACCAGCAACCCTTGCGCGGCCAACAGGTGCCGCCCCATCGAGGTGAAGGTGTCCTCGGCGTCGATCACCAGCACGGTACGACCCGCCAACCTCGGTTCGGGCCGGGTGCGTTCCCCCGGCCCGGCGAACCAGAAGCCGGCCAGCGGCAGGTTCCGCGCCGCCAACGCCCGTCGTACGTCCGGATGTTCGCCGATATCGGCGCCGGTTCCGACCGGTCTGCCGACCGCACCGCCCACCGGGCCGCGCAACGCCTCCAGCAGGCCCGCCGCCTTGGCCCGGGTCTCCGCCGCCTCCGAGACCGGATCCGAATCACGCACCAGCGTCGCGCCGACCGCGATCCGCAACCGACCCGCCGGGTCGACATCCGCCGTACGGATCAGGATCGCCGAGTCCATCGCCCGACCACCGTGCGCGTCCCGCCCGATCAACGCGACCACGCCCGCGTAGTAGCCGCGCCCGGCCGGTTCGTGCCGCGCGATCACCCGGCACGCACTCTCCAACGGGCCGCCGGTGACCGTCGGCGCGAACATCGTCTCGCGCAACATGTCCCGCACGTCCAGCGAACTGCGGCCCTCGATCAGGTATTCGGTGTGGGCCAGCCGCGCCATGCGTTTCAACCGCGGGCCCACCACCCGACCACCGAGGTCGCACACCCGGCCCATCATCTTGAGTTCCTCGTCGAGCACCATGTACAGCTCGCCGGCCTCCT
Organism: Embleya sp. NPDC127516; assembly: GCF_044765325.1. NCBI lineage: Bacteria > Bacillati > Actinomycetota > Actinomycetes > Kitasatosporales > Streptomycetaceae > Embleya > Embleya sp. NPDC127516. The sequence continues at coordinate 78,700 of NZ_JBIWJT010000006.1, forward strand.
TCTCGTCGGCGAGGAAGTCCAGCACCTCGCCCAGGTCCGGCCCACCGTCCGGATACCGATACGTGCCACTGATCGGATTCATCACCACGGTGCCCGCGTCCAGGCTGATGTGCCGCTCCGGCGAGGCGCCCACGAACGTACGGCCGGCGGTGTGGATCACGAACGTCCAGTAGGAGCCCGGGTCGCGCCCCAGCAACCGACGGAAGAAGGCCAAGGCGGTATGCGGCGACCAGTTGCCGATCTCCACCCGGAACGAGCGCTTGATCACGAAGTTGGCGCCGGTCCCGCGCCCGATCTCCTCCGCGAGCACCGTGCGCACCGTGTCCGCGTACTGCTCGTCGTCGGCGTCGAAACCGCCCCGGCCCAGCTCGATCGGCCCGTCCGGCAGCCGATCGAGGATCTCCGCGACGGACACCGCGTCCTGCTCCAGGACGGTCATCGCCAGCAGCGGTGCGCCGTCGTCGGGAAAGTCGTAGCCCCGCTCGCCGATCTGCCGATACGGCAGCACGGCCAGCGTCTCGTGCCGGCCGCGACCACCGGCCGGCGGCAGCGGGATGTCCGCGATCCGGTCCGGCTCGGTGATCCGCCCGAGCAGTACGTCGATCCGCTCGGGCCCGGCCGCGCCCGGCCGGTGCAACAACGCGAACGGCGGTGGGTCCGGCGCCAGGATGCGATCCAGGACGGACGGGCCGGGCGGCGGGCCGGTCATCGCTTGGCTCCGCCCGACGTCGTCGCCGTCGCCGTCGCCGTCGACAACGCGACCCGGGTGGACACCGTCACCGCGCACCGGGACGCCAGATAGTCCAGCGCCATCCGGTGGTACTCCGGCGAGAAGTCGGCCACCGCGTCGGCCACCACGAAGGTCTCGATGTCGTGCGAGAAGGCCTCGTGCGCGGTCATCAGGATGCCCACGTGCGCGTAGACGCCGCAGATCACCAACTGATCCCGGCCCTGCGCGCGCAGCAGGTCGAGCAGGCCGGTGCGGAAGAACGCGCTGGGCCGCCACTTGGTGAACACGGTGTCCGCCGCGTTCGGCGCGATCCGGTCCGGGATCATCCGCTGCCCGGGCTCGGCGGTCATCCCCGGGCCCCAGAAGTCCTTGAGCAGGCCGCGCTGTTCGTCGCTCATCCCGCCGGGTTGCGCGGTGTACGCGACCGGCGCGCCGCATTCGGCGAACCGGGCCCGCAGCGCGGCGACGTTGTCCATCAGGTCGGCCATCGGCGCCCGGTCCGCGTCGAAGGGCCGCATGAAGTAGTGCTGCAGATCGTGGATCAGCAACACCGCGCGCGCGGGATCGATCGTCCAGGACGCGACGTTGCGCGGCAGCTCGTCCTCGGTCGGCATGGGGTAGGACGCGATCGCCGGGATCGCCATGATGCCTCCTTTCTCGTGCGGTGGGGGACGCTCGACGGAGCGCGCGCTCAGTTGCCCAGCGCCGCGCCGCCGTCGACCGTGAGCTGGTGGAGCGTGATGTGCGCGGCGCGGTCGGAGAGCAGGAACAGCACGGCGTCCGCGACGTCCTGCGGGCGGGCGAGTCGGCCGAGCGGAATGCCGACCCGGAAGGTGGCCGCGGTGCCCTCGATCGAGGCCGCGCGCGCGTCGCCGTCCGCCCACAACGAGGTCAGCATCGGCGTGTCGGTGGAGCCCGGGGCGACCACGTTGCACCGGATGCCGTGCCCGGCCAGTTCCAGGCCGAGCGACTTGGTGTAGACGGTCGCCGCGGCCTTGGACGCCGCGTATGCCGCCATGTCCCAGCGCGGGGTGCCCGCCGCGTTGGAGGCCACCGTGACGATCGCGCCGCTCGCGCGCGGGATCATCCGGCGGGCCACCGCGCGGCACACGTGGAAGACACCGGTCGTGTTGACCGCGAAGGTCTGCTCCCAGTCCTGATCGGAGAGTTCGGCCGCGGCGCCGGTGCGCAGCACCCCCGCCGCGTTGACCAGGTAGCCGATCGGTCCCAGTTCGTCCTCGATTCGGGCCACCACCGCGTCCACGTCCGCGCTCGATCGCACGTCGGCGGCGAATCCGCGCACGCGGTGTCCGGCCTCGGTCAGTTCCTTGACCGGCGGCCCGAGCGCCTCGGCGTTCGCGTCGAGGGCCGCGACCGCGATCCCCTCGGCGGCCAGCGCGCGCGTCACCGCACCGCCGATGCCACCTGCCGCCCCGGTGACCAGGGCCGTCGTGTCGCGCATCGGGCACACCTCATTTCCGCTGTCGTCGAGATTTCCGGGGTCGTCCGGTGAGCGCGGCCACCACGTCCGGGTCGATGCCCAGGCAGCGCACCGAGAACGAGCCGAGCGCCGCCAGGTACTCCGCTTCCAGGTCGGCCTCGTCGACGCCGGTGGCCCGGCCGCCCTCGACCAGGACCCGGCCCGCGACCAGGACGGTGTCCACGTCGGTGGATCCGCCGAGTGCGAGGAAGGCCTCCAGAGGACGCGGGTTGAGCAGGTAGCGCCAGTCGTCGGTCGGGATCAGCTGGAGGTCCGCCTGCTTGCCCGCCTCGATGCTGCCGATCTCCGCGGCCCAGTCCAGACCTCGGGCGGGCAGCCGGGTGGCCATCGCCAGCGCGTCGGTGGGCAACACCTCGGTGGGATCGGCGTACATCTCGTTGTACATCTGCCAGCAGGCCCGCATGGCCTCGGCCATGCCGCCGATCGGCAGCGAGGCACCGTCCGTGGACAGCGAGACGTCCAGACCGGCGCGCCGGAACCGGGGCATCGCCCGGGTCTCGGTCAGCGCGGACTCCCCCGCCGGACCGTACTTCGCCGGCGAGTGGCTGATGTGCGCGTTCGCCTCGATCAGCAGCTTGCTCTCGTCCTCGTCCGCGAACGCGCAGTGCACCGCCATGAACCGGTCGGACAGCAACCCGAGTTCGGCGAACCGGCGGACCGGGGTGTTGCCGTGGTAGGCCAGCATGACCGCGGACTCGTTGCGCAGCGCACCCACGTGCGTGCCGAACGGAACGTCGTAGCGGTCCACCAACTCTGCCAGCCCGGCGCCGAGTTCGTCGCTCATGTTGGTGCCGTAGACCGCGGTCGGCCAGGCCCGGACCAGCCCGTCGGGATCGGCCGCGACCTCGCGCAGCACGTCCTCGATCCGGCGCAGTTCGTCGTCCGCGTCACGGGTGCGACGAAACCGTGTCTCGCCCTCCGCGCACACCGCGTCGCTCGCCCACGTGCTGACCACGCAGCGCATGCCCAGGTCCCGTGCGGCCCCGATCAGCGCCTGGGGCCGGTTGAACGAGCCGACGTCGCCGAGGGTGGTCGTCCCCGACCGCAACTGGGTCCACATCGAGTAGCGCGCGATGGCCGACGCCTCGTCCGGGGTGAGCAGTTCGAGCTGATCGTGGAAGACGTCGAAGGCGGTCGAGATCTGCCGGATGTCGCCGCCCAGGGCCATGAACGCGGGCTTGTCGTCCCGATCGGCGGGCGGTCGCAGGGCCCCCTTGAACGGGAACCGCAGTGCGAACATCTCGTGCCAGTGCGCGTTCACGAAGCCGGGCAGGATCATCTTCCCGCGCGCGTCGATCGTGCGCAGGTCCGCCCGCAGGGCCGGCGTCAAGCCGGCCTCGACATCGGCGGTGGTCCCGACCGCGGCGATCCGCCCGGCCTCGACCAGGACCGAACCGTCCGGGATCACCCGTGCGCCGGTGTCTCCCGGATACAGGCAGCCGCCCCGGATCAACAGCGCGCTCATCGGTCCGCCTCCGGCTGCCCCTTCGCTCCGGCCGCGGCGAACCGCTCGGTCCACGCGTCGATGGTCGGTTCGGCGGCCAGGTCGCGGAATTCGACCGCCAGGCCCTGCCGTCGCCACCGGGTGACCAGGCGCATCATCTCCAGCGAACCCAGGCCGAGCAGCACGAGGTTGGCATCGCCGGCGATCTCGCCGGAGGGGGTGCCGATCATCGCCGAGACGCTCTCGCGCAGGTCGGCCGAGGTCGGCGGAGCGGGGGTGGGCCCGGCGGTCCCGGTCGTGCCGGTGGTGCCGGAAGTGCTGGTGCTGGTGCTGGTGGTGCCGTCCATGTCCGGTTCACCCTTCCCGGTGTTCGGAGACGGTTGCGGCCGGTCCCCAATTCCGGCTCAGTGTCGGGTCGTTCGCCGCTGCCGTGAGGACCTTCTTGTCCACCTTGCCGAGCGCGGTCAGCGGGAAGGCGTCGACGTGTTCCATCCGGTCGGGCAGCTTGTACTCGGCCAGCCCGCGCTCGTGCAGGGCCCGCTTGAGGTCGGCCAGGGTCGGCGGTTCGCCCCGGCAGATCACGAACGCGTGGATGCGCTCGCCGAGGAACTCGTCCGCGACCGGGACCACCGCGGCGGCGTCCACCGCGGCGCAGCTCAGCAGGTGGCCCTCCACCTCGCCGGCGGCGATCTTGTCGCCGCCGCGGATCACCACGTCCTTGAGCCGCCCCTCGATCACCAGGTGCCCGGCCGGGGTCAGTCGGGCCAGGTCGCCGGTGCGGTAGAAGCCGTCCGAGGTGAAGGCGCGCCCGTTGTGCTCGTCGGCGCGGTAGTAGCCGCGCAGCGTGTACGGGCCGCGGGTGAGCAGTTCACCGACCGCGCCGAGCGGCACATCGGCGTCCCGCTCGTCCACCACGCGCACCTCGTCGGCCGCCGAGATCGGGCGGCCCTGCGTGGTCAGGACGGCCTCGGCGTCGTCGTCGGGGCGGGACATCGCGAGCAGGCCCTCGGCCATCCCGAACACCTGCTGCAATCGGCAGCCGAAGCCCGGCTCGATCCGGGCGGCCAGTTCGACCGGCAGCTTGGCGCCGCCGATCTGGATCAGCCGCAGGCTCGACAGGTCCGCCGCCCCCCACTCCAGCGCCTCCAGCCACAGCCGGGCCACGGTGGGCACCACCGAGGTGAGGGTGACCCGCTCGCGCTCGATGGCACGGAAACAATCGTCGGCGGAGGGGTCCTCGGCCAACACGACGGTGCCGCCGGCCGCGAGCGTACCGAGCACACCGGGGCAGCCCCAGGTGAAGTTGAACTCCACCGGCAGCGCGGCCAGGTACACCTCGTCCGGGCCGACTTCGCACACCTCGGCCGCCGTCCGGATCTGGTAGGCGTAGTCGTCGTGCGTGCGCGGAATCAGCTTGGGCAGCGCGGTGGTTCCGCCGGAGAGCAGGAAGAACGCCACATCCGCCGGGTCGTTCGCGGGCAGCGGGAGCGGATCGGCGTCCACGCTCGCCAGTGCGAACACCGATGCGCCGGCTCCGGGCGGCGGGTCGCCGTGCACGAACACCGCGCGCAGACAAGGGACTTCGTCGAGCATGCGGAGCGCGAGACCGGCGTGGTCGAAGCCCCGATGACGATCGGGCACCACGTATGCCGACGCCCCGGACGACTCGCACAGGTGCCGGATCTCGTTGGCACGGTGCGACGCGAGCGAGAACACCGGCTTGACGCCGACCCGGAACAGCGCGAACGCGACGATCACGAACTCGGCGACGTTGGGCAGCTGGAGCACCACCCGCTCGCCGGGACGCAGGCCCAGCCGGTGGAAGCCGGCCGCCATCCGGTCGATCCGGTCGGCCAGGTCGCGGTAGGAGAGCCTGCGTTCGCCGCCGACCAGGGCGGTGCGGTCGCCGTGCGCGTCGGCCCAGGCCCGGGGCAGGCCGCCGAGGTCGACGCCGAGCCACAACCCGTCGCGCCGATAGCGTGCGGCGACCTCCGCCGGCCACGGTACACATCCGTCCGGCATCGGTCAGCCCTCCTTCGCGGGCTCGTACGGGGCGAGGATCTCCAGCACCGCGCAGTCGGTCTCCATGCCCGGCCCGGCGCACAACAGCAGGACGTGATCGCCGGGGACCACCTCGCCGCCGGTCCACACGTGTTCGAGGCCGATGAACGGGTCCGCCGCACCGGCGTGCCCGAGCGTGCGGGTGAGCTCCCAGGTGCCGCGTGTGTCGTCGATGCCCAGCGGGTCGAGGTAGATGCTCTCCAACGCGCCCCGGGTGTAGCCGGAGTGGCAGATCCGGGCCACCTTGTCCAACGCCAGGCCGGCCTCGGCCAGCGTGCGCTCGACCGTATCGGCCACCACGTCACCGAAGTGCCCCATCGGCGGTGCCACACCCTTGGCCCACTGCTCGCGCCAATAGGCGCTGCGTTCCTCGAAGTTGAGCGAGCGGCCGATGGTGATGCCGGGCGGGAAGCGCTTCTCGCCGCCTCGGTGCAGTTCCTCCATCGACGGATTCGACACCGCCCCGAAGGCCAGCAGTCGGGCGAAGCCGGCCCGCCGGGACACCACCGCGGCCGCGCCGCCGTCCGCGAGCAGGAACAACTTCGACGCCCGCCACCGATCCACCAGCGGGGTACCGAAGTTGTCTCCGCAGGTCAGCAGCACCGCGTCGTGGTCCGGGTTGCCGAGCAGCCGGTACGCGGCGCTCTCCAACGCGGCCAGCGAACCCAGACAACCCGGCCCCACCTGGACCGCGGTGATCGGCCGGTCCAACGTGTTGCGCAGCACGTAGTGCGGCGCCGACCAGCCGTCCGGGCCCTGGTGGTGGGTGGCGGTGTGCAGCAGCGCGCCGAAGTCGTCCGGATCGTGGCCCGATCGGCGCACCGCGACCTCGGCCGCCCGCACCGCCATGTCCGGCCCGGGCAGGTCCCCGGCGACCATCACCGACTCCATGCCGGACGCCTCGCGGTCCGCCGGGTCGTACCAGGACGCGCCGACCGCGAACGCGGTGCTCACCACGTCGGGTCGATACGAGCCCACGCCCGCGACGAACACGTCTTCGTGGAACCTCATCACGCGTCCTCCTCCCGCGCGGGCACCAGGTAGCGCGCCACGCTCTCCAACTTCTCGCAGGTCTCCTCGAACTCCCGTTCCGGCGTCGAGTGGCCGACGATGCCGGCGCCCGCGCGCAGCCAGGTGTGCCCGTCCTTGCGGTAGGCGCTGCGCAGCACCAGGGCCGCGTCCAGTTCGCCGGTGTGGTCCACCGTGAGCACCGCGCCGCTGTACAGACCGCGCGCGCCGGGCTCGTGTCGGCGGATCGAGGTGTACGCGGCGTCCTTGGGCACGCCGGACGCGGTCACCGCCGGGAAGACGGCGGCGAAGGCGTCCCAGATGCCCGCGCCCGGCGCCAGTTGCCCGGACACCCGGGAAGCCAGGTGCTGCACACTGCCGCGCTCGCGTACGGTCATGAACTCGGGCACCGACACGCTGCCCTCCACACACACGTCCTCGAGTTCGTCGGTCCCGGTCTTGACCGAGATCGCGTGCTCGTAGACCTCCTTCGCGGAGGCCAGCAGGTCGGCGCGCAGGCCCTCGTTGACGAGCAGGTCGGGGGTCAGCGCGCGGGTGCCCGCCAGCGGTTGGCTGACCACGGTGCCCGCCGCGGACACCTTGACCACGATCTCCGGACTGAAGCCGATCGCCTCGATGCCGCCGAGGTCGAGCAGGAACGAGCGGGCCGGGTTGTTGCTCCGCCGGCCGGTCACGTAGGTGGCGATCAGGTCGATGTCCTCGTCCACGTCGACCACCCGGGAGAGGATCACCTTGTGCAGGTCGCCGTGGTTGATCTCGTCCACCGCGAGCTTGACCGCCTCGCGGTACTCGAACTCGCCCCGGCCGTGCACGTCCAGCGGTCGGGCCGGCTCGGCGGATCCCGCGACCGGTGTGTCGATCGTGGTCATCAGGGCGCTCAGCGTCTCCTGGTCGACCGCGCGCAACAGCGCGTGCCCCTCCTCCAGTCGGACCTCGGCGCGCGGCACCACCAGGTGCAGCAGTCGCTCGTCGCCGACGTGCGTGAGGTCGCCGTCCTTGGCGTAGGACAGTTCGAAGGCCGCCCAGCCGTACGCGCGCCACTCGGGCACCGTCACGGTGTCCAGGAGTCGGGACACCAGGTCCAGCGGCCGGTCGTCCCAGGGCAGCACGATGTCCGGCTCGTGCTCTCGGCTCAGCCTGGCGCCGTGCCGGTCCAGCGTGAGTTCGGCCCGCACCCCGCCCGCGTACGACCACGTGCCGCCATTCTCGTAGACCACGTAGGACGCGTGCAGGCCGGAGCCGGCCAGTCGGGCCGCGACGAGCAGCGGCTCCTCGGCGAGCGGGATCTGCGTCTCGAAGTAGTGCAGCCACCTGGTGGGACTCATCTGCGGGCGTCCTCTCGTAGCGGTCGGGATCGCGCGTCGACGACCGCGACGCGCACGGCCGCGGGCGGGACGGCGGCGGGGGCGCGGCGGGCCGGAGTCGGACCGATGCCTTGGGTTACCGTCAACGACGATACGGAGGTAACCGGGTGGGAACCACAAGCCCGCGATAAGGGGTTCTTCTCGAAACGCGAAGTCGGCGCATCCCGTTGGGGATACGCCGACTCGGGGTGTGCCACCCCGGCCCGGACCGGGCAGGGGCCCGACCGTCCGCCGCTACCGCGGCGTCAGGTCGTCGTCCTCCTCGATCGGGGCCGGCACCGCCTTGGGGCCGAACAGGCGGCGCAGCACGGGCTCGGCGTAGCGCGCCGTGAAGGGGCCGGCCACCACCAGGATGAGCACGTACGCGGCGGCGAACGGTCCCATCCGCGGCTCGACACCCGAGGTCGCCGCCAGGCCGGCGATCACGATGGAGAACTCGCCGCGCGCGACCAGCGCACCGCCCGCCCGGTAGCGGCCGGGTTTGGCGATGCCCGCGCGGGCGGCGGCCCAGTAGCCGGTGGCGATCTTGGTCAGCGCGGTGATCAGCGCCAGGGCGGCGGCGGGCAGCAGTACGCCGGGCAGCGCGCCGGGGTCGGTGGACAGACCGAAGAACACGAAGAAGACGGCCGCGAACAGGTCGCGCAGTGGCGCGAGCAGGGTCTGCGCGTGTTCGGCGACGTCGCCGGAGATCGCGATGCCGACCAGGAAGGCGCCGACGGCGGCGGACACTTGCAGCTTGTCCGCGATGCCGGCGACCAACAGGGTCAGGCCGAGCACGCCCAGCAGCAGGAACTCCGGTTCCTCGCTGGAGAGCGCCTTGGAGATCCGGCCGCCGTGCCGGAGCGCGAGGAAGAGCACGATGCTGATCGTGCCCAGCGCGATGGCCACGGTGAGCGAGCCGCCGAGCAGTCCGACGCCGGCCAGCAGCGCGGTCAGGATGGGCAGGTAGAGCGCCATCGCGAGGTCCTCGATGACCAGCACGGACAGCACCACCGGGGTCTCCCGGTTGCCCAGGTGGCCCAGGTCGCCGAGTACCTTCGCGATCACCCCGGACGAGGAGATCCAGGTGACGCCGGCCAGTGCGAGCGCGGCGGTGGGCCCCCAGCCGAGCAGCAGGCCGGCCACGAAGCCGGGCACCGCGTTGAGCAGCGCGTCGATCGCTCCGGCGGGCGCGGCGGCGCGCAGGTTGGTGACCAGTTCGCCGGCCGTGTATTCCAGGCCCAGCAGCAGCAGGAGCAGGACGACGCCGATCTCGGCGCCGATCTCGATGAAGTTGTCGCTCTGTGACAGGTCGAGCACGCCGCCGTGGCCGAAGGCGAGGCCGCCGAGGAGGTAGAAGGGAATGGGCGACATCCCCATCCGGGTCGCGACCCGGCCGAGGATGGACAGGCCCAGGATGATGGCGCCGAGTTCGATGAGCAGTGTTGCCGGGTGCATGGGTGGGTTGTGCTCGCGGTGTTCGAAGGGGCAGGACGGTCTGCGGCTCGAACCGCGGGTTGAGGGGGGTCCGCGGGCGGGTGGGTCAGTCCTCGGCGAGCAGTTCCGCGAGCGCGACGGCCTCGGCGCGGGTCAGCCGCACGCCCGGGCCGCACGCGTCGGGGTCGTCGACGTTGTAGAAGGCGATCCGACGCACGCCGTCCCGGCCGGCGACCACGGAGATGGCCCGGCCCGCGACGGTGGACAGGGTGTACTGCGTACCGATGCCCGGGAGGGGGGTTTCGCTGATCGGGACCTGGCCGCCCATGAGGTTCTCCTGTTCGAACGAGGGCCTTCAGATTAGGTGCAACCGGGGGATGGTCGGCCCTCTTCCCCCGGGTGTCGAGCTTCCTCGGGCACGACCCCGGTTCGACACGGTTTGTGTGGGCGTCATGGGGGCGTCGGATGTCCGCGCCCCGGACGACCACCGCGGGCGGTGGTCCGGCGCCGGCGGGGTATTCGGAAAGTGACGTCGCCGCCGCGACGTGTCCGGACTCGTCCGGACCCCGCCTCGCCAGGAGGTTACCGTGACCGATCCGTGGCCGGACCCGTTGCCCCCGGTCCCGCCGATGCCCAGCCCGCACCCGCTGCCGGAACCCGGCCCCGAGCCGCTGCCGCCGGACCCGGGCCGGCCGCCGGTCCCGGACGAGCCGGAACCCGAACCACAACCGGCACCGATGCGCTGACCCGGGCCGAGCCCGGTCGGACCGTCGCATCCGGGGTCGCGCGCGGCGCGCGCCCAACGACGCGGGGCGTACGCCCGACGCGCACGCGCCGACTACCGCGCGGTCCGGCCGGGCCGGCACGCTCAGTACATGGACGAGCAGCTTCCCGTTCCCGCGCCCCGCACCGCCGATCTCGTCATCCGCGTCGGCGGCGCCCGCTGGCCGTCGCCCGCCGAGATCCGCGCCGAGTTGCCCGAGGACGCGCGTGTCGAGTTCGAGCGCGAGTTCGCCGGCGCGCTCGACCACGCTCATGGCACCGGACAACTCGCCGCCCTGGCCGATGTCCTGGCCGGCTGGCAGCGCCATCTCATCCTCCGACGCACCGGCGACTACGAGCGGGTTGTCGAACGGTCCGCCCGACTGCACGCGGGCGAGCGGTTGGAAACCGTGCCCGCCGCCCAAACCAGGCGCGCATGAGCTGCCTGGTGGTGTACGACGCGCCCGCCGCCCGCCAGAAGGCAACCCTGCCCACCAGCGCGATCGGCGCGCTCAACACCCTGGAAAGTGCGCTGGAGCGCGACCCCTGGGCGGTCGGCGGCCGAATGCACAGCGGCCTCAAGACCATGCGCGAGGCCCCGTTCGGCTCCTTCGGCTTCATCACGTTCGTCATCGAGGACAGCCGCGTCCGGGTCACCGTGATGAACGTGGTCTGGACCGGCTGAACCGGCGATTCACGGGCGACCGTCGCGACACCCGACCCGTGCCTCGGGCCGAGTGACGCGACGCCTCGCGGCGCCCGGTAGCCCCGCGTCAGCGAATCGGCACGTCCGCCAACGTCCGCGCGATGACCAGTCGCTGGATCTCGCTGGTGCCCTCGAAGATCGTGTAGATCGCGCTGTCCCGGTGCATGCGCTCGACCGGGTACTCGCGGGTGTATCCGTTGCCGCCGAGGATCTGCATCGCGGCGGAGGTCACCCACTTGGCGGTCTCTCCGGCGTACAGCTTGGACATCGAGCCCTCGGCCGCGGTGAACGGCTGGTTGGTCGCCGCCATCCACGAGGCCCGCCAGGTGAGCAGTCGGGCCGCGTCGATCCGGGTGCGCATGTCGGCGATGGTGAACGCGACGCCCTGGTTGTCGATGATCGGCCGGCCGAACTGCTCGCGGACCTGCGCGTATTCCAGGGCCACCTCGTAGGCGGCGCGCGCGATGCCCACCGCCTGGGCGGCCACCGCCGGGCGGGAGGACTCGAAGGTGGCCATCGCCGCGTTCGAGCGCCCGGACGTACCCGCCTTGGCCCGCGCGATCCGTTCGTCCAGCTTCTCCTTGCCGCCGAGCAGGCAGTCGCCGGGGACGCGCACGTTGTCCAGCACCACCTCGGCGGTGTGCGACGCGCGGATCCCGTGCTTCTTGAACTTCTGGCCCTGGGACAGGCCGGGCGTGTTCGGCGGGATCACGAAGCTCGCCTGACCGCGCGAGCCCAGGGCGGGGTCGGTGGTGGCGACCACGACGTGCACGTGCGCGATGCCGCCGTTGGTGGCCCAGGTCTTGACCCCGTTGAGGATCCAGTCGCCGGTGGCCTCGTCGTGGACGGCGCGGGTGCGCATCGAGGAGACGTCGGAGCCGGCGTTGGGCTCGGAGGAGCAGAACGCGGCGACCCGGATGTCGTCGGCGGTGCCGAACAGTTCCGGCGCCCACGTGATGATCTGCTCCTGGGTGCCGTTGGCCACCAGGCCGGCCGCGGCGAGCGCGGTGCCGGTCAGCGCCAGGCCCAACCCGGCGTCGCCCCAGAAGAGTTCCTCCATGATCAGCGGCATGCTCAGCCCGGTGGGATCGAAGGCCTGGGTGGTGAAGAAGTCGAGGGAGTACAGTCCGACCTTGGCGGCTTCCTGGATGATCGGCCAGGGGGTCTCCTCGCGCTCGTCCCACTCGGCGGCGGCCGGGCGCATGGTGTCGGCGGCGAAGGTGTGCACCCAGTCGCGGATGGTGGTCTGGTCCTCGTTCAGGGCGAGGTTGAAGGCGGTCATGGGTGGCGGGCCCCCGGGCATCGTCGAATTGTTACCGGCTGGTAGCTTGAGTGTGTCGTCGCCACCCGAGAGCGTCAAGGGGCCCGGGACCACCGGCCGATCGGGGTTCGCGACCGCCTCGCGGGGCGATCCGCGACGACTCCCGCCACCGCTTCGGACGACCCGTCAGATCCCGGGTCGAAAGCGCATCGGATGCTCGTCCGGAACCTGCACCACGCAGATCCGCACGCCGTCCGGATCGGCGATCCACATCTCGTCCAACCCCCACGCCTCGCGGCGCGGCTCGCGCAGCACGGTGGCGCCCTTGCCCAGGAGTTCCTTGTGGGTGGCGACCAGATCCCGTACCTGGAGCCACAGTCGCAGATCCTCGGACCCCGGCCCGACCGCGGACGCGCTGCCGGAGACCTCCAGGAAGCCTCCGCCGAGGAAGAACACGGTCCCGCGATGGATCCCGGTCCCGAACTCGCGGGCGATCGCGAGTCCGAGCACATCGCGGTAGAAGACCAGCGAGCGTTCGAGATCGGTGGGCCGCAGCAGGATGCGACCGGAGAGTACGTCCATGCCCTCAGCTTCGCCCCGGGCCGCCGATTCCGAACCCTCACCGAACGGGCGCCTCACCCGGCGGGCCGCCCGGACGCACCGTCCCCACGCGCCACCTCGGCCCGCCGTTCTCGACCCGCCACGTCGGCCCGCGCCCCGCGCGCCGGCGTGCCCGGCACCGCCCCGCGCCGGCCGCATCGAGCCGAACCGGAAAAAGATCCGGGCGATGATCGTCGGGCCGGCAGGCTGGTGCTCGACGAAGGGTGGTGCCACATGGTGGGGAACGCGGAGCGCGTGCGCGGGAGCATGTTCGGCCTGGCGTACGGGGACGCGTTGGGCGCGCCGACGGAGTTCCTGTCCTACGCACAGATCGTGCGGCGGTACGAACTGCCCGGCCCGCTGGATCTGGAGGGCACGCCGGCCCTGGTCACCGACGACACCCAGATGGGCCTGGCGGTGGCGCACGCGCTGATCGACGCGCGCGCGGACGGTGGCGCGTTGACCGCCGAGCGGTTCGCGCCGCTGGTGATCCACCACTTCCTGACCTGGTGGGACTCCCCGGACAACACCCGCGCGCCGGGGCACACGTGTATGTCCGCGTGCGCGGAGCTGGCCGCCGGCCGAACCTGGCTCGACGCGACCCGACGCGGCTCCAAGGGCTGCGGCGCGAATATGCGGGTCACCCCGCTGGGCCTGGTCGACGCCCTCGGCGAGGCCGACCGGTGCGGCGCGGCGCAACTCCAGGCGGCCGTCACCCACGGCCACCCCACCGCGCTGGCCGCCTCGGACCTGACCGCGACCGCCGTGCACGCGCTGCGCGTCGGGGTCTCCATCGGCGACCTGCCCGGGTACCTGCGCGCGCACGCCGAGGCGCAGCGCAAGGTCTATCGGGCCGACTGGCTCGGCGAGGGCCTGTGGCGTGGTCCGTTCGCGGACACCCCGGAGGGCTTCATCGCGCGCGGCTGGGACGAATGCCTGGGCGTGCTGACCCGGCTGGAGCGGGCCCTGTCGGAGCGCGATCGACGATCGGACCCGTGCCGCATCACCGGCGCCGGGTGGATCGCGGAGGAGGCGCTGGCCACGGCGGTGTTGTGCGTCGCGCTGTACCCGGACGACCCGAGGTCGGCGCTCGCCCGGGCCGCGGCCACCTCCGGCGACTCGGACTCGATCGCCGCGCTGGCGGGCGCGATGATCGGCGCCGTACACGGCCTGGACGGTTGGCCCGCCGAGTGGCTCGATCGCATCGAGTATCGGGCCGAACTGTCCGAGGTGTCCGAGGCCCTCCGTATGTGACATGGGTCGCGGTGTGCCGAGCGCTTGCGGGTCGGGAGCGCTTGCGGGTAGTGATGGCGCCATGGGAAAGATCCATGCCGCCGACCGGGCGGCCTTCGCGTGGGTGGCAACGCATCATGTGCCGTGGGCGAACAAGGCGCTGCCCGCCTTGTCGCGCGCGGCGAACCATTCGCGCCTGTGGGCGGTGACCGGTGCGGGGATGGCGCTTTCCGGTGGACGCAGCGGGCGCCGGGCGGCATTGCGCGGGCTGGGTTCGGTGGCGCTGGCGTCGACCGTGACCAATGTGGTCCTCAAAAGCTGGGTGCGCCGGCCCCGGCCGGTGATAGACGCGGTACCGATCGCCCGCCGGCTGAGCCGGCAGCCGTGGACGACCTCGTTCCCCTCGGGGCACGCGGCGTCCGCGGCGGCCTTCGCCACCGGCGTCGCGTTGGAGTCGCGTCCGCTGGGCGTGGCGGCCGGCGCGCTGGCCGGTTCGGTGGCCTTCTCCCGGGTGTACACGGGCGTGCACTACCCGGGTGACGTGCTCGCGGGCGCGGCGCTCGGCGCGGGTCTGGCCGCGGTGACGCTGCGCTGGTGGCCGACCCGGCCGGTGGAGGCCGCGTCCGCGCCGCAGCCGCGCGGGAAGGTGCCGGCGCTGGGCGAGGGCGACGGCCTGGTGGTCGTGGTCAACCGCTCGGCGGGCCCCGAGGGCGACACCGCCCAGCGCCTGCGCGAACTCCTGCCCGGGGCCAAGGTGGTCGAGCGCGGCCAGAACGGCGACCTGGTCGCGCTGCTGTGCGAGGCGGCCCGGGAGGCGCGGGTGTTGGGCGTCGCGGGCGGCGACGGCAGTGTGAACTGCGCCGCGCGGATCGCGCTCGACCGGGGCATGCCGCTCGCGGTCTTCCCCGCCGGCACGCTCAACCACTTCGCCGGCGACCTGGGCCTGACCCGGTTGGAGGACACCGTGATGGCGCTCTCGGCGGGCGAGGCGGTGCTGGTGGACGTCGCCGAGTTGCAGCGCGACCACTCGCACCCGTTCTCCGACGACGGCGAGGAATTGGGTCCCGAGCTCTTCCTGAACACCTTCTCGCTCGGCGTCTACCCCGATCTGGTGCGCTTCCGCGAGGAGTTGGAGGGCAAGATCGGCAAGTGGCCGGCCATGCTGGTGGGCCTGGTCCGGGTGCTCCGGGACGCGGGTCCGGTCAAGATGCGGGTCAACGGTCGGCCGCGCTCGTTGTGGCTGCTGTTCCTGGGCAACGGCCAGTACGCCCCGGAGGGCTTCGCCCCCACCTACCGCCCCGACCTCACCGACGGCCTGCTCGACGTACGCATCGTGGACGCCTCCCGCCCGCTGGCCCGCACCCGCCTGGTGGCCGCGGTGTTGTCCGGCACCCTGGGCACCTCGCGCGTGTACGAGGCCTCCACGGCCCGCACGGTCAGGCTCTCCGAGATCCAGGAGGGCGCCGAACTCGCCGTCGACGGCGAGGTCCGCCCCGGCGCCTCGCAACTGCGCGTCGCCAAGGGCCGCCGCCTGATGGTCTACCGCCCGGACGGCGCGGTTCGCGACTGACCCCGCATCGCCCACGCCGCCACCACGCCGCACACCCCGCCCCGCCCGCACCGACCGCCTCACCACGCCGCCCGTGTACCTGCGGCCGAACTCGCCCGGCTTGCCGTCGACTTGTCCCGGCAGGCCCGGAGGGCGCCCGGAACGGAAACCGGAACGGGGGTCCCGTGCGTGGTGGGGGTGCGAGGCCCGTGATTCGGGGCACCGCTACGGTGTGGGCCGCCGGTCGATGGGCCGGGGGGATGCGAGCTGTTGTCGATAAGGGGCAGTGGTGGCGGTTTCGGGGGCGATATCCGGGTCGGCCGGACGTATGGCGGCGATATTGGCGGCGGGAAGAGTCGCCGCCGGGGTGGTGTCCATGGTGGCTCCGCGCGGTGGGGTGTGGTTGCGGCCCACCGCGGCCCGGGAGGCGTCGTTGCTGGGCCGCGGCCTCGGCGCGCGGGATGTCCTGCTGGGCACGGGCGTACTGCGCGCCCTCGCGGCCGGCCGGGGCAGTGCCGAGTGGGGCTGGCTCGTGGTGGCCTCGGATCTGGTCGACGGGGCCGGCGGCGCGATCGAGTGGCGCCGCCTGACCCCCGCGGAACGCACGTGGGTGGGCGCGGTCTTCGCGTTGGCCGCGTGCGAGGCGGCGGTGGCCCTGTCCCTGGCCGGCTCGGACCCCGAGGATGCCTGGGACATCGTGACGGGCTTGATCGAGTAGCCCGCGGCTGCCGGTCCGGGTGCGGCGAGGCGGATCGCCTCGGCCGCCCGGCCGGCGAACCGCGGGCACCCGGGCCCGACCGCGTCCGGGCGAATCCGGGCCGGCGGCGCGGCACGAACCCGGCCCGTGCCAGGGAGTGCCCGCGCAACGCCTCTACGGCAGGGGGTGTCACCCGTTTGCCCTATGCTCAACTCCCATGGTGGCACGGCCGTTGGGCGAAATTGTCGAGGCAGGATGGGCGAAGGCCCTGGAACCGGTGGCGGGCCGTGTGGCCGCCATGGGCGACTTCCTGCGAGGAGAGATCGCCGCGGGGCGGCGTTACGTGCCCGCGGGCGCGAATGTGTTGCGGGCGTTCACGCAGCCGTTCGCGGATGTGCGGGTTCTGATCGTGGGTCAGGACCCCTATCCCAACCCCGGACACGCGGTGGGACTGAGCTTCGCGGTCGCCCCCGAGGTACGGCCGTTGCCGGGCTCGCTGATCAACATCTTCACCGAGATGAACCGCGACCTGGACCTGCCGATGCCGACCAACGGCGACCTGACCCCGTGGGCCTCCCAGGGTGTGCTGCTGCTCAACCGCGCGCTGACCACCGCCCCCGGTCGCCCCGCCGCCCACCGCGGCAAGGGCTGGGAAGAGGTCACCGAGCAGGCGATCAAGTCCCTCGCGGCGCGCGGCACTCCGCTGGTGTCCATCCTGTGGGGCCGCGACGCCCGCAACGCCCGGCCGCTGCTGGGCCCCGGCGCGGCGGTGGTGGAGTCGGCCCACCCCTCCCCGATGTCCGCCGCCGGCGGCTTCTTCGGCTCCCGCCCCTTCTCCCGCACCAACGACCTGCTGGTGGCCCAGGGGGCACAACCGATCGACTGGCGCCTTCCGTAACCCCAAAGCACCAACCCGCGCTCCGGGCCACACGCCCGGAGCGCGCACGCCCACCCGCCGCGAAACCCCGACCCACGCGAGGCGCGGGTGTGGGCGGACACACCCTCGCGACCCGGACAGGGCGCAACCACGACAACCACCCCGCGCGTCCACGCCTATAGGGTGGCGGCCGGTACAACCGGTCATGGGCCACCGCCGGTCGGGGCCGTCGCTTGGAGGAACCTTCTTCGATGTCAGGCAATAGCGTTCCCGGCCAGGGGGGTGCGCCGCAGCGCTCCCCCAAGGCGTTGCCGCCGCGTTCCAAACTGGCGATCACCGCGAGTCGGGTGACCGCGGCCATCTCGCGACGCGCCGGCAAGGGCAGCGGTTCGGTCATCGGCGGCAAGCTCGCGCTGCGGCTCGCTCCGGACCTGCTCGCGCAGTTGTCGGTGGACCTGCAGGTGGTGCTGATCTCCGGGACCAACGGCAAGACCACCACCACCCGCCTCGTCGCCGAGGCGATGCGCGCGGCGGGTCCCGTGGTGTCCAACGCGCTGGGCGCGAACATGCCGGCCGGAATCACCTCCGCGCTCGCGGGCGCCGGCGCCGAGGCCCGCTACGGCGTGATCGAGGTCGACGAGAAGTATCTCGCCGGTGTCGCCCGCGACTCCGACCCGGTCGCCATCGCGCTGCTCAACCTCTCCCGCGACCAGCTCGACCGCGCCGCCGAGACCCGGATGCTCGCCGAGAAGTGGCGCGAGGGCCTGCGCGGGCGCGACGCGATCGTGGTCGCCAACGCGGACGACCCGCTGATCGTGTGGGCCGCCTCCTCCAGCAAGGACGTGTTGTGGGTCGCCGCCGGGCAGACCTGGCAGGAGGACTCCTGGTCCTGCCCGCAGTGCGGCGGCGTGATGCAGCGTCCGGGCGACGACTGGTTCTGCTCGGAGTGCGACTTCCGCCGTCCCTCGCCGACCTGGTCGCTGGCCGGGGATCGCATGGTCGACCCGGACGGGCAGGTGTGGCCACTGCACCTCCAGCTCCCCGGCCGCGCCAACCGGGCCAACGCGGTCACCGCCGCGGCCGTCGCGTCGCTGTTCGGGGTGCCCGTGGACGCGGCCCTGGAGCGGATGAAGCACGTCACCGCCGTCGCCGGCCGCTACGACGTGGTCGACTACCTGGGTCGCAAGCTGCGCCTGTTGCTCGCGAAGAACCCGGCCGGTTGGGTCGAGACGTTCTCGCTGATCGACCCGCCGCCCACCCCGGTGATCCTGTCCGTCAACGCGCTCGACGCGGACGGCAAGGACACCTCGTGGATCTGGGACGTCGACTTCACCCAGCTCGCCGGCCGCCCGCTGTTCGTGCTCGGCCAGCGTCGGCTCGACCTGGCCGTCCGACTGGAGGTCGCGGGCCTGCAATTCCAGGTCTTCGAGACGCTCGCCCAGGCGGTCGCCGCCTCGCCGCCCGGCCAGATCGAGGTCATCGCCAACTACACGGCGTTCCAACAGCTTCGCAAGACGATCAAGGAAGCGGCACAGGCATGATCGGTGAGAGCAGGCTGCGCCTGGTCTGGATCTACCCGGACCTGCTCAGCACATATGGCGACCAGGGCAACGCGCTGATCGTGGAGCGGCGCGCGCTGATGCGCGGCATCGAGGTCGAGCGCGTGGACGTGCGCTCCGACCAGCCCGTGCCCACCTCCGGTGACATCTACCTGATCGGCGGCGGCGAGGACCGGCCGCAGCGCCTGGCCGCCGAGCGGCTGCGCCGCGACCCGGGACTGGCCACCGCCGTGGGCGCCGGCGCCGCGCTGCTCGCGGTGTGCGCCGGATACCAGATCATCGGCAACGAGTTCATCGACGACCTGGACCAGCCCGAGGCGGGCCTGGGTCTGCTGGACGTACGCTCCGGCCGGGGCGCGCCCGGCAAGCGCTGCGTCGGCGAGGTGCTGGCCGAGGTCGACCCGGCGCTCGGCCTGCCGGTGCTCTCCGGCTTCGAGAACCACCAGGGCGTCACCTACGTGGGCCCCGGCGCCAAGCCGCTGGCCAGGGTCACCCACGGCAACGGGAACGGGACCGGCGACGGCACCGAGGGCGCCTACGCGGGTCGGGTGATCGGCACGTACATGCACGGGCCGGTGATGTCGCGCAACCCGGCGCTCGCCGACCTGCTGCTCACCTGGGCAACCGGCGTTCCGCTGACCCCGCTGGGGGACCACTGGCACGAGCAGTTGCGCTCCGAGCGCCTGCGCACGGTCCGGGCCGCCGCCTCGAACTGAGCAGGCCGCCTCGAACCGAGCACCAGGGAACATGCCGAGGGGCCCGGGTACCGATCGGTACCCGGGCCCCTCGGCCGTCCGCCCCACCCGTCAGGGCGTGTGCACCGCCCCGTGCGGGTCCTCGCAGTGCCCCCGCGTCGTGCCGATCGCCAGCACCGCCGGGTCGGCGTGGTCGACCTGGAGCGTGGTGTGGGTGATCGCGTACCGCTCGCGCAGCCGTTCCTGAAGCCGGTCGCGCACTCGGTGGCAGTCGTCGCCGGGCTCGACCAGGACGTGTGCGGACAGCGCCGGGAAGCCGGACGTGATGGTCCAGATGTGCAGGTCGTGGATCTCGGTGACGCCCTCGACCGAGGCCAGGTCGCTGCCGACCGAGTCCGGCTCGATGCCGGCGGGGGCCGCCTCCAGGAAGATCCGCCACGACTCGCGGACCAGCGCGATCCCGGACTTGAGCATCAGCGCCGCGACGATCAGCGACGCGATCGCGTCGGCCCGGGCGAAGCCGGTGCTCAGCACCACGATGCCGGAGATCAGCGTCGCGATGAACGCCCACAGGTCGTTCAGGATGTGCTGGTAGGCCCCCTCGATGTTGAGGCTGGAGCGGTTGGCCCGCGAGATCAGCCACGCCGCGATCACGTTGATCACGATGCCGACCGCGGCGGTGACGATCACCAGCGCGCCCTCGACGTCGGGCGGCGAGATCAACCGGCGGACCGCCTCGTAGGTGAACCACACCGCGAGTACCAGGAACGTGATGCCGTTGATCTGCGCGGACAGGATCTCGGCGCGCTTGAATCCGTACGTCCAGCGCCCGCGCGCGGGTCGGGCCGCGAGGCGCATGGCGACCAGCGCGAGGCCGATCGCGAACGCGTCGGTGACCATGTGTCCGGCGTCGGTGATCAGCGCGAGCGAGTTCGCCAGGATGCCGACGATGACCTCGACCACGATGAACGCGCCGATCAGCACGAGTGCGGCGGTCAGGTAGCGCCGGTCCGCGTCCGGGGCCACACCGTGGGAGTGACCCGCGTGCCCGGATCCCCCGTGGTCGTGGCCGTCGTGGCCGTCGGGGGCGGCATGGGCACCGTACGACTCGCCGGCCGGCGCGGCGGACCCGGGTGCGCCCGGGGCGTGGTCGTGCTCGCGGGTGGTCATGAAATCCCTCCGGGAATCTCGCTCGCGCAGCCGGTGTGATCGGTGGCGGGGGCGTGGCCGATGTGCGCCAGCGCCACGTCCAGGAGCAGGCGTACGTGGGCGTCCGCGAGCCGGTAGTAGGCCAATCGGCCCTCCCGGCGCACCGTCACCACCTGGTGCGCGCGCAGCAGCCGAAGCTGGTGCGAGACCGCCGACTCGCCCTGCCCGCACGCGGCGGCCAGGTCGCGTACGCACAGTTCGCCCTCCAGCAGCGCGACCAGCAGGGTCAGCCGCCCGGGATCGCCCAGCAGCGCGAACACGTCCGCGGTCTCGGCCAGATGGGGGCCGTCGGGCAGCCGCGACCGCACCGAGTCCACCAGATCCGCGTTCACCGGCTGCGCCACCGGGTCACCTCCACGATCACGTCCGCCATCGCATCGACTCGGACATCGTAACGTCTGAACAGCTCTTCATACGAGCATGAGAAGAAGGTAGGGGGTGGGGGTATCCCTTCGCAAGTGCACCGCGCCGCCGGGCGAGACGAAAACGACGACGGACCTCGCCCCGACCGGTGGGGCGCCGGCCGGAACGAGGTCCATTCGGGGGAACGTCAGCCCGTTCGCGGATCCCGATCCAGGTGCGCCCACCACCGCTGCGCCGGCTCGTGGACCCGCCGCCACGTGGCCACGAACAGGTCGCTCGCGGCCGGTCCCGGCCAGTCCGCCGGCAGCAGCGCCGCGGGCAGCCGCGGGTCGCGTTCGAAGGTCAGCCGCCACGCGTGCACCAGCCTGGTGCGCAGCTCGAAAGCCTCCTCGTCGGCGCCCGCCCGGGCATCGGTGAATCGGTTCACGAACGCCTCCAGGTCCGCCCGTACCGCACTCAGGTCCCACGCCTGGTCGACCAGGGCCCGTTCGCGCGCCGCGTCGCACACGGTGGAGGTCATCCAGGTCGCGTGCCCGGTCAGGCCGCGTTCGTCGATCAGCGCCCGCAGCGCGTCCACCCCGCCCGGGTCCGCCGCGATCCACACCCCTCGGCCCAGATCGCCGAAGCCCTCGAACGCGAGCTGCTCCTCGACCACCGCGCGCGCCTCGCGCAGTGCCGCCGGCGGCCGCAGGAGCAACTGCTGCCACTGCCCCGACCAGGGCGTCTCGCGCGTCGCCCGGGACAGCCGCTCGGTCCACCCGGTGAGCAGCCGGTACAACGACGGCGCGAGGGTCAGCCGGGTGTAGCGCCCCTGCGCCCGGGCCGACAGCCAGCCCTCCTGCGTCAGCCGGGTGATCGCCCGCCGGGTCGCCGCCTCCGGCACACCGAGCGCGCCGAGCGCGGCCACCGCCGTCGGCGACCACACGCCGTCGTGCCCGGGCCAGCGCACGTACTCCCCCAGCACGGTCAACAACAACGTGCGCGCACTGGGCCCGCCGCCGGCGGTGCGCCGGGTGCGCGGCGCCGTGCGGCCGTCGCCCCTTGTTTCCTCGTCATCCTCCATGTAGGACATAACTCATTCAAGCATGTTCTTGTGTCCTACGTTCCTATGAAGGGTTCCACTCGTGTCCGCAGCCGCTCCCCCGACCCGCTTCGGCGCCTTCATCGCCCCCTACCACGGCATCGACGGCAACCCCGCGCTGCAACTGCGCCGGGACCTCGACCTGGTCGAGCACCTGGACGCGCTCGGCTTCGAGGAGGCGTGGATCGGCGAGCACCACTCGGCCGGGTACGAGACGATCGCCTCGCCCGAGGTGTTCATCGCCGCCGCCGCCGAACGCACCACCCGGATCCGACTCGGTACCGGCGTCAACTCGCTGCCGTACCACCACCCGTTGGTCCTGGCGGACCGCATCGTGCAGTTGGACCTGCAAGCGCGCGGACGGGTGATGTTCGGCTCCGGCCCCGGCCAACTGGCCTCGGACGCCTTCATGATGGGCATCGACCCGATGCGCCAGCGGAGCATGATGGCCCAGGCGCTGGCCGCGATCGTGCCACTGCTGCGCGGCGAGACGGTGACCATGAAGACCGACTGGTTCACCCTGGACCAGGCCCGGCTGCACCTGGCCCCGTACTCCCGCGACGGGATCGAGACCGTGTGCGCCTCCACCGTCTCGCCGTCCGGGTCGGTACAGGCCGGCACCCACGGCATGGGTCTGCTCTCGCTCGCCGCCGCCGACCCGTCGGGCCTCGCCGCTCTGGCCACGAACTGGGACGTGTACGCGAAGACCTGCGCCGAGCACGGCCATGTCGCCGACCGCGAGCGCTGGCGGCTGGTGGTGCCGATGCACCTCGCGGAGACCACCGAGGCCGCGCGCGAGCAGGCCGAGTACGGCGTGCACCACCTCGTCGACTACATCCAGGGACTGTCCGCGATGACCATGCCCTGGGGCGCGACCGCCCGGCAGGCCGTCGCGCAGTGGACCGGCGAGGGCTTCCCGACCTTCGGCGTCGCGATGATCGGCACACCCGCGCAGGCGATCGAACGCATCACCGCGATGGCCGAGCACTCCGGCGGCTTCGGCACGCTGCTCCTGCTCGACCTGCCGATCGCGCGCCCCGCGGACAAGCGGCGCAGCTACGAGTTGTTCGCCGAGTACGTCGTGCCGCACTTCACCGGCGCCAACTTGCCCCGGCAGGCCTCGATGGCCTGGGCGAACGAGAACAGCGAGCGCTTCATCGGCGCGCTGCGCCAAGCGGTCGTGGCGGCGATGACACCGCCCGCCGCCTCCTGAATCCACCCGTTCGTCGACTCACCAGGGAGATGACCCATCATGCGAGCAGCGGTACTGCGCGGCGGCGCGTTCACGGTCGAGGACATCGCGGCCCCCGAACCCGGCGAGGGGCAGGTCCTCGTGGAGACGGTGGCCTGCGGGATCTGCGGCTCGGACCTGTCCGCGTACAAGCACACCGCCGAGTTCCTCCAGGCCTCGATCGACTCCGATACGCCCTCGTTCGTCTTCGACCCGAACGCCGACCTGGTGATGGGCCACGAATTGTCCGCACGAGTGCTGCGACCCGGCCCGGGCGTGACCGGCTTCGAGGAGGGCGAGGTGGTGGTCGGTCTGCCGTGGGCGCTGGACGGCGGTGGTGTGTTGCGCACCATCGGCTACTCCAACACCTTCCCCGGCGGCTTCGGCGAGCGCATGGTCATGCAGGCCGCGGCCCTGGTCAAGGTGCCCTCGCACGTACCGGCGCAGATCGCCGCGCTGACCGAGCCGCTCGCGGTCGGCTTCGGCAACGTGGCCCGCTCCGGCGCGGAGCGGGGCGGCGCGGCGATCGTGATCGGCGCCGGTCCGATCGGCCTGGGCGCGATCGCCGGCCTCGTCGAGCGCGGCGTGGCGCCGGTGGTGGTCTCCGAGCCCTCGCCGCGCCGCCGCGAACTCGCCCGCGCGTTCGGCGCGCACGTCGTGGTCGACCCGGCCGAGCGGGACCCGTTCCTCGCGTGGCGCGAGATCGCCGAGCCCGGACAACCGCTGACCGTCTTCGAGTGCTCGGGCAAGGCCGGGATGTTCGACCGGATCACCTACGCCGCGCCGCGCGGCGCCACCGTGCTGCTGATCGGGGTGTGCATGACCGAGGACACCTTCCGGCCGGTGGTGGGCATCTACAAGGACCTCACGGTCAAGATGTGCCTGACCTATCCACCCGAGGAGTACCCCCGGACGCTGGCCCGGATCGCCGCCGGCAGTGTGGACGCGGCGTCGCTGGTCACCGGTCAGGTCGGCTTCGCCGGGGTAGCCGCCGCGATCGACACGCTCGGCCGCCCGGACGAGCACGTCAAGGTTCTGGTCCGACCGCACCTGGAGGGCTCGGGCGTACATCCCGCCACCGCCTAGGCCCTGTCCGGCCCGGCGCCGGACGCCGGGGCCGGACCTCGGCGGATGTCACGCGTACGAGTGGACCCGGTTCGGACGACCCTGGCGCGCGCCGTGCGCGGGCGGCGCGCCCGCCAGGGCGTTTCGCCGACCCACGCCCCGAACGCCCCGCCGAGCGGGGTGTGGAAGTGTCGCAAACTGGACGCGCCGGGCGTCGGAATCGGTACGCTCCGAGGGAATTCCCTCGGAAGATCCGTACACCCGCCATCGGGGACATCATGAGCCACACCGGGCACCGTCACGGTGCCGTGTCCGTCCATCACGTGACCGCCACCGGCTCGGGAGGCGCGGTATGACCGTGCTCAACGATGCCCAGCCGGTGTGTCGGTTCGATCTGCCGCCGCACGAGGCGGAGGTGTCCGCGGCGCGCCGCAAGGTGGTCGCGATCGCCGTCGAGTGGGGCATGCCCGCGCATGGCGACCTCGTGGACACGCTGCGCCTGGTCGTGTCCGAGCTGGTGACCAACGCGGTCCGGCACGCGGGAGTACTGACCCCCGCCATCGGCGTCACCGTGCGCGGCACCGCCGAGGGTGGCGTGCAGGTGGGGGTGCACGACCGACACCCGTTCTGCCCGAAGGCGCTGTTGGAGACGGTCGACGACGACAGCGGGCGCGGCCTGCTGATCGTCAAGGCCCTGGTCGCGGAGGTCGGCGGGTACGCGGGGATCCAGCCGGACACGACCGGCGGCAAAACCGTGTGGGTGACCCTGCCCCTGCGCTGAACCGCTCGCGGACCCGCGGGTAGCGCTCGCCGCCGCCGATCACAACTTCAGGTCGAAGCGCTGCTCGACTGCGTCGATCCCCCAGGCGCGGGCCGGATGCTCCTCCGTCAGGGTGAATCCGGCCCGGTCGTACAGGTGCCGGGACGCGCCCAGGCCCGCGATCGTCCACAGGTACACCCCGGCCGCGTCGCGCCGACGGGCCTCGACCAGCGCGGTGTCGAGCAACGCACCACCCACACCACGTCCGCGCGCGGCCGGATCCAGGATCACCCAGCGCAGTCGCATCCACCCGTCCTCCTCGCGGGTCAGCCCGATCCCGCCCAGCACCCGCCGCCCGTCCTCCGCGACCCACATCCGCCCGGGCCCGTCGTCCCCCTCCCGCGCCCGGGCCTGCACGAGTCGGGCCATCCCGGCCGCGACATCCGCCTCCATGGTCGTGTCCATCCCGTACTCACGGCTGTACAGCACCCCGTGCAACGCGGCGATCGCCCCGAGGTCACCCGGCCGCGTCGCGTCACGAATGGTCACCGCCGCCGGGTCGGGCGTCGAGGTCATGATCCCGAAATCCCCTTCACTGAAACAGTCGTTTCAGTAGAGAGTAGGCGGGTGACCGCAGACGCGAAACCCCCCACCTCCGCCCGCCGCGCCGACCTGCTCGCCGCGAGCGTGGCCTACGTCGCCGAACACGGCCTGGCCGAACTCTCGCTGCGCCCGCTGGCCCAGGCGATCGGCTCCAGCCCGCGCGTCCTGCTCTACCTCTTCGGCTCGAAGGAGGGCCTGATCCGCGAGATC
Source organism: Embleya sp. NPDC127516 (assembly GCF_044765325.1). Lineage (NCBI taxonomy): Bacteria > Bacillati > Actinomycetota > Actinomycetes > Kitasatosporales > Streptomycetaceae > Embleya > Embleya sp. NPDC127516. The sequence goes on from NZ_JBIWJT010000006.1 coordinate 104,706, forward strand.
CTCGCCGTCGCTCGCGTCGAACAACTCGCCCTGGTCGAACGCGCCGACGATCACCCCGGCACCGCCCGGGAAACCCTCGACCTGCTGTGGACCTGGCTCGTCGTCCCCGAACGCCGCGGCGCCCTCCGGCTGTTCTTCGACGGCTACGTGCGCTCCTTCGACGCCCCCGACGGCCCCTGGTCCGACTTCGCCGGCAAGTCCCTGGACGACTGGCTCCCCCCGCTCGACCGCGTCCTCGCCGACCACCCCGTCCCATCGACCCTGGTCCTGGCCGTCCTGCGCGGCCTCCTCCTCGATCACCTCGCCGCGGACACTCCGCGACACCACGAGAGAGTCCAGGCCGCGTGGACGTCCTTCCTGGACCACGCCTTCCCGCACTGACGGGTACGCGCGCTCCGGTGGAGACGGACCGGGCCCGGCTCAGCCCGCCAGGATCGTGGCCTCCTTCTCCGGCGGCAGTCCCACCACCGGCCGGTCCGAACGTTGCGGCACGATGCCGTTCACCGAGCGGAGCCAGGTCCAGGTGTCCGCGACGGTCTCCTCCACCGGCCGCACACGCAGTCCGGCGCCCAATGCCTTGCGCACGTCGCGACGGTGGATGCTGTCGTAGTCCGCACCGGCCGGAAGCCAGATCGGCAGTTCGAGCCACGGCTCGATACCCGCCTTCACAATCGTGTCGGGATCGATCCAGCGCAGTTCCGCGTCCGAACCGGTGACCCGAACGCACAGATCGAGCAGTTCGCCCATCGTGCTGTGGCCCGTCGGGCTGACCAGGTTGTAGGCGCCACTGCGACCGGCCTCGGCCGCGTCCAGGGTCCATTCGGCCAGGTCACGGGCATCGATGAACTGAAGCTCGGCCTCCCGCGGCCCCGGCGCCAAAACCGGGCCGCCCCGCGCGATCCGGTTGAGCCACCACGGCAGCCGACCGATGTTCTCCCGCGGCCCCAGGATCAACCCGGCACGCCCGTGCACGTACCGATCGCCGAACGCCCGCTCGACGGCGATCTCCGCCCCGCGCTTGGCGTTCGGATAGGCCACGTCACCGTCGTCGGGCGACCCCTCGACCAGCGGAGCCTCCTCCCCCAGCCCGGCCGGCGTCGGCTGGTCGTACACCGAGCAACTCGAGACGTACGCATACCGACCGACACGATCGGCCAACAGGTCGGCCGAGTCGCGAACCACACGCGGCGCGGCACTCCAGGTGTCCACCGCCAGGTCCCACTCGCCGCCGGCCAACGCCGCCAACCCGCCCTCGGAGGTCCGATCGCCCACCAATGAGCGCACACCATCCGGCAGTTCATGCCGACCGCGATTGAACACGGTCACATCCCAGCCCCGATTCACCGCGGCATCGGTGACGGCCCGACCCACGAACGCGGTCCCACCCAGAATCAAAAGTCGCATGCCCCGACCCTGCCCACCCCCGCCCGCCCCCACAACCACGTCACGCTCTCGGCGGAATCGCCCTCGGCGGAATCGCCCTCGGCGAAGACCACCCACCGCTCACCCGGCCCCTCGCCGCGAGCAAGGCTCCCCCGCGGCGTCCTGCTCCACCAACTCCCGGTCCACCAACCGCAACAACCGCAACAACTCGGCCCGATCCGCCTCCCCCAGGCGATCGAACACCGCCGCCCCGGCCCCCTGCCGAATCGCCCGGATCCGCCGCAGCTCGGCCCGCCCCCGCTCGGTCAGCTCCACGAGCGTCGCGCGCCGGTCCAGTTCGGAGGCGCTGCGGCGGACCAGTTCGCGCGCGGCCAGGTCGTCCACGACGGTGGTCGCCGAGCGCGGCACGATCTCCAGCCGCGCGGCCAGGTCCGCCATCCGCAGCGGCTCGTCGGCATGGGCGAGCACCTTCATCGCGTGCGCCTGGGCCGGAGTCAGGCCCAGCGGGGCGAGTTCCCGGCCGGCGCGTACCCGGATGCGCTTGGCCACGCGCATGAACAGGTCGCCGATCGGCGCCGAGGTGGATTCCGGCGAACTCACGCGTGTCACGTCCCGAGGAGCGGGGATCCTGCTGGATCCGGGTGCGCCCATTGTCCCGTCAGGCGCGACCGGCAACGACGCGGGCGTGTGGTCGGCGCGGCGGGAGCGGGTCGGCGGAAGCGCGGGCGGAACGTGAGAGGGACCTGGGGCCGTGGGGATGGGCGGGTGGACTTGCCGGGGTAGCGGGGACGGGCGGGCCGACGCGCCAAAGTCGCGGGGACGGCCGGACCGACTTGCCGGGATCGCAGGGACCGCCGCCACCCACCCGAATCGCGGACACCGGCGGGCCGACGCGCCAAAGTCGCGGGGACGGCCGGGCCCACTTGCCGGGATCGCAGGGACCGCCGCCACCCACCCGAATCGCGGACACGGGGGGCCGACGCGCCAAAGTCGCGGGGACGGCCGGGCCCACTTGCCGGGATCGCAGGGGCCGCCGCCACCCGCCCGAATCGCGGACACGGGCGGGCCGACGCGCCAGAGTCGTGTCCCGCGGCGTTGCTGCTTGTTGGGCGACTTCGTCGCCGGCTCGCGAGGCACCACTTTTTTGCTCCCCCGCTTCGCTCCTCCGCAAAAAAGCGGCCCCTCGCTCGTGACTTCGTGTCCCTCCGCTTCGCTCCGGGCCACGAAGTCAAAGCTTGCGGCTCCGCCGCTCTCCGCGCTTCGCGCGTCGATCACCGGGGTGGGGGTGGGTCGGGGGCGCTGACGCGCCGGGGGTGGGGCGCGGTGGCGCCCGAGTGGCTTCCCGCGCCGAGGCCCGAGTCGACCGGACGGTGTCGCCGGCTGAGCGGCCGGGACCGGGCCGACCCCACCGATGGCCCGGTCCACCAAAGCGGCCCCGGCCCACCCCACGACCGGCGCGGTCACGTCCCCACACACCCCGGCGCGTCAGCGCCCCCGACCCAGCCCCACCCCGGTGATCGACGCGCGAAGCGCGGAGAGCGGCGGAGCCGCAAGTGTGGACGGTGTGGCCCGGAGCGAAGCGGAGGGACACGCCGTCCCGAGCGAGGCGCCGCTTTTTCTTGGAGGAGCGAAGCGGGGGAAAGAAAAAGCGGCGCCTCGCGAGCCGGCGACGAAGTCGCCCAACAAACAGCAACGCCTCACCCACGACTCCGGCCCCCCACCCCACGCCCCCACCCACGACCCCGGCCCGCCACCCCACGCCCTACCCACGACCCACCCCCTCCCGAGCCGGCGACAAAGTCGCCCAACAAACAGCACCACCCCACCCACGACCCCGGCCCCCACCCCACACCCCCACCCACGACCCACCCCCTCCCGAGCCGGCGACAAAGTCGCCCAACAGGCCGAGTGTTTTTTGCCGGACGGCGCGTGGCATTGTTCGGGAATGCTTCCCCTGGTCCATGCCATTCGTTACGTCACGCCGATGCGGGAGGGCGGTTCGCTGCCCGGCCTCGTAGAGGCCGACGATCTGGGCACCTATGTCGTGAAGTTCCGCAGCGCCGGACAGGGCGTCAAGGTGCTGGTCGCCGAGGTCGTGGTGGGCGAGCTCGCCCGCCGGCTCGGGCTGCCGGTGCCGGCGCTGGTGCGGGTCGAGGTGGACCCGGTGATCGTGCGCGGCGAGCCGGACCAGGAGGTCCAGGAACTGGTCCAGGCGAGTGCCGGGCTGAACCTGGGGATGGACTTCCTGCCGGGCTCGGCCGACTTCACCCCGGCCACCTGGGAGCCGGACGCCGAACTGGCCGCGCGGGTGTTGTGGCTGGACGCGCTGACCTCGAACGTGGACCGTTCCTGGCGCAATCCGAACCTGCTCGTGTGGCACGGCCGGTTGTGGCTGATCGACCACGGCGCCGCGTTGTGGTTCCACCACGCGTGGCAGGCCGCCAAGGCGGCCGCGACGCGGCCGTTCGACGCCGCCGACCACGTGCTGGCCGCCCTCGGCGGTCCGGGCCTGCTCAAGGCGGACGCCGAGCTGGCCCCTCGGATCACCCGCGAGTTGCTCACCGAGGTGTTGGCCTTGGTCCCGGACGAGTGGCTGGATCCCGGTGACGCCGAGCGCGCGCTGGGCCTGGACAGCCCCGACGCGCTGCGTGAGGCGTACATCGGGCACCTGCTCGCCCGCGCCGCCGGTCCGCGCGCGTGGCTGCCGGAGATCGCGCCGGACGTGGTCGCGCGGCAGGGCGCGGCGCAGTCGTCGAACCGCCCGGATTGGCTCAAGTGATGACGATGAACGCGCAGCGGCAGTTCTTCGAGTACTCGATCATCCGCCTGGTGCCGCGCGTGGAGCGCGGGGAGTGTCTGAACGTCGGGGTCGCGCTGTACAGCCAGGCGTTCGGCTTCCTGGGCGCGCGCACCCATGTGGAGCAGTCCAGGTTGTGCGCCCTGGACCCGGACGCCGACGTGACCCAGGCGCGCGCGGTGCTCGCCGCGTGGGAGCTGGTGTGCGCGGGCAGCGAGGCGGCCGGCGCTCCGGGGGCCGAGCCGGTGGGTCGACGGTTCCGCTGGCTGACCGCCCCGCGCAGCACGATCGTCCAGCCCGGTCCGGTACACGGCGGCTTGACCGCGAATCCGGCGGCGGACCTGGACCGGCTCTTCGACCTGCTGGTGTTGTAGTGCGGCCGGCCGCCGCGCGCCGATCCGACGCGACGCGCGGTTGCCGGCGGCCGTTCTCTGTCCGTGCCGTGACCTGCTGCGCTACCGTGCCAAGCACCGGTTCGTTCCCGGGCTCCGAGGGTGGAGGCGACGATGATCAGTACGTACGGTCCACAAAGTCGGGGCATGGTGGTCTGCACACTCGTGCTGCTGACCATCCTGGGTTTGTACAGCGCCCTCTACGAAGCGGTCGCCTGGATGTGGCTGGTGTGGTCACTGATGGCGATCGTCACCGGTCTGCTGGTGGCCACCGACCGGGACGGGTGAAGCCCGGATCCGAACACTCGGGCGCCGGGTGCTCCGCGGCACCCGTGCCCGGCCGGCCCCTCAGGCGACCGTGAAGCCGTATTTCGCCCCCAGCCGCGTCAATGATCGCCGCCCCGGGATCCCGTCCGCGTCCGACCCGTTGTAGCCGAGCCTGCGCTGCCACTCCGCGTAGGCCCGCAGGGTCGCCGTCCCGTAGTGCCCGTCGGCCAGGTTCCGCGCGAGCAGCCCTTCCGCGACCAGGGCGTTCTCGACCATCCGGGTGCCCACGTAGGTGACCGGGGTGCCCTCGCGGCTCGGGTCGGACCGTGCCGCGGCGACCAGTTCGGCCAGGTCGACGGCCGGTCGCGGGGCGGGGATGTCGGGGACGGGGGTTCCGCCCGTGCCGGCCACGATGCCGGGGAAGACCCGGTCGTGGAACTGCCGCACGCGTGCGTCGCCGGGGCACGCGGTGCCGCTGATCGACCACTTGGCGAACAGCCGGTGATACCCGTAGCCCGGGTCGTCCCAGGCGCGGCAGATCCGCAGCGGCAGGTCGTGCCGCTCGTGCAGCCACACGCCCAGCCGGATCAGGCTGTCCATCTGGGCGTCGGTCCACGGGTCGGTGTGTTCCAGGTTGCTCGCGGTCTCCACGCTGACCGCGCCGGTGCCGTCGGATCGGCGGTTCGCCGACGCGTTGGCGTCCGCGCGGGTCTCGGTGCCGATGTACTGCCACAGGCCGCCGTCGTAGGCGCAGCCGAAGTGCGATTCGAGGTTGGTGGAATCGCGCCAGTACTCGTACATGCGCTGTCCCGACCACGGCGCGGCGATCGAGTGCAGGATGAACTGGGTGGGACGGATGGCGGGTTGCGCGTCGGATTCCGGCTGCAGCTCGCGCTTGGTGGCTCCGGGGTACCAGGCCATGGCGGTCTCCCTAAGTCGAGGTCGGGGGACGAAGTCGCGAATGACCATGGTCACGATGATTCGCCGGATTTTCCGTGATCTTCGGCAAACCCGGGCCAATCGCACCCAAGTCGGTGATAATGCCGCCCGACAACCCGCCGAACGTCACCGCGTCGGCCCGGCCCGGCCCACCCTCACGGCGCCACTCCGCGCATCGCCCGTCGGGCCGGTAGCACGCTCGCCGCGAGCGCGATCGCCAGGCATGTCACGATCGCGCAGGTCACCGGCGCCCACGGCACCACCAGGCGCACCGGCGTACCGAGCGCGCCCGCCAGTCCCGCCCGGATCCCGAGCAGCGACGGCACCGCGACCAGGCCGCCGAGCAGCACGCCCAGCACGACCACGAACGTGGTCTCCCCCGCGACCGTCCACAACACTTGGCGGCGGGTAGCCCCGGACAGGCGCAACACCCGGAAGTCGGCGACCCGGCAGGCGCCGGCCATGAGCAGCGTGTTGCCGACGGCCAGGGCGGTGTAGCCGGCGGTCGTCGCCACCAGCAGCAGGGTGAACACGTCGATCAGTCGGTCCTCTTCGGCATCGGCCCGCCGCGCGTACGCGGCGACCCCGATCTCCCGGACGCCCAGCGCGGTCGCCGCGGGGTCGCCGGGCACGATCGCCGGCCCGCCGGTGCGATGGACCACCTCGGTCAGCGCGTCCGGGTCGTGTGCGCGCAGCGTGTCCCGGGCGAGTAGTACGCCGTGCGAATCCGCGCGGTCGTCGAGCACCGCGACGATCCGCAACACCCGCGTACGCCCGTCCGCGAAGGTGAACTCCGCTTCTTGAGACGGGGGTTGCCCCAGTGCCGCCAGCGTCGAGGCGGTCACCGCGACGGTGTCGGGGCCGACCAGGTCGGCGAGTGTGCCCCGGACGGGGTCGAGCCGGTCGTGTGTGCGGGCGAAGGCGTGCGGGTCGATGCCGGCCGCGTCGACGGCAAGCCGGGCCGGGCCCGCGTACACGGTGCTCGCGAGCTGCGCGCTGCCGGTCACCCCCGCCACCGCGGCGTCGGACAGACCCGGCGTACCGCTCGCGACCACCGCGCCGCTCGCCCGCGTCGTCGCGCTCGCGTGGTCGGCGAACGCCTCGGCGCCGGTACGGGTGTTGCCGGTGATCAGCACCACGAAGGCGATCGTGGCCAGCACCGGCGCGACGGTGGAGGCGGTGCGGCCCACGGCGGCGCAGGCGCTCTCCCGCACCAGCAGCGCGCCCGCGCCCACTCGGCGGGCGAACGGGCGGGTGAGCGCGCGGGCCAGCGGGGCCACGAACACCGGGGCGAGCAGGGTCGCGCCGCTGATCGAGGCGACCGCGGTGGCCAAGGCCCAGGTGATCATCTCGGTCGGCGCCGCGAACGCGCTCGCGAGCGCGCAACCGCCGCCCAGGGCCACGCTCGCGATGCCCGCGATCCGGCGGACCCTGCCGATCGGCCGTTCGTCGACGACCGCCTCGCGCAGCGCCTCCAGCGGATCGATCCGCGCGGCCCGTCGGGACGCGGACCACACGGCGACCAGCGCCGTGCCCACTCCCACCACGAACACCGCGGCCGGGATCCAGGTCCGGACCCGGATCGTGAACCCGGCCGGTTCGAAGCCGGTGTCCACCAGCATCCCGGTCACCGCGGGTGCGCCGAGCACACCGATCAGCACGCCGGTGGCCGAACCGAGCGCGCCGAGCAGGAGCGCCTCGGCGTACAGCGCGCGTCGCACCTGTCCGGGGTCGGCGCCGATGACCCGCAGCAGGGCGAGTTCGCGACGCCGCGTGTTCACGCCGAAGGCGAACGTGCCCGCGACCACCAGGATCGTGACGAAGCCCGCGAGCCCGGCCATCGTGATGATCACCTGGGCACCGATCCACGACGTGCGGCGGGCCGAGGCCGGCGCCAGGTCGCGCCGATCCGCGCCGGTGAGCACGCGCGCGTCGGTGCGCGCCAGGGCCCGCGCGGCGGCGGCCACCGCCCGCGGGTCGGCGCCGTCGGTCAGTTGCACGCCCAGCACCCGCACACCGGGGGCCAACTCCCGGGCGCGCTCGTCGGTGACGTAGTAGCCGGGCCCGCGCACCGTGCCGCTGACGGTGTACGCGGCGGGCCCGCTCGCGGTCAACACCGTGATCGACTCGCCCGGGCGCGGCCCCAGTTCGGCGTCCACGGCGATCTCGTCGGCGCGGCGCGGGGCGTGTCCGGCGACCAGCGGAGCCGGCGCGAGCGTCGTGCTCGACCATCCCCGGCCCATGCGTTCGTCCCCGTCCCGCCCGCCCACCGGTCGGCCGCCCGACACGGCCTGCGCGTAGAAGGGCCGGTCCGCGACCACCTCCCGCACACCCGGGATCGCGGCCAGTTCGCGCACGAGTTGCCCGGTGCGCTCGGGCGACCAGGGCACCGGTTCGGCGAACTCGCCGTCGCGGTCCGTGCCGTGCGCGCTGTGCAGGAGCACGGGTGTGCCGGCGTAGCGCTCGGGCACCGGTGTGCCGCCGGTGAGTTGGATCAGCGCGCTCGCGGTGAGGATCGCGATGCCCAGGACCAGCGCGAGCAGCGAGCCCAGGAGCGCGGTGCCGCGTTCGCGCAGTGTGGCCAGGGTGTTCACGCCCGCACCTCCGCCGCGGCCGCGCGGGCGGCGATCGTCTCCGGGTCGGTGCGCCGCGTGAGTTCGTCGACCACCCGACCGTCGGCCAGGAGCACCACCCGGTCCGCCCAGGACGCGGCGGCCGGGTCGTGGGTGACCATGACCACGCTGTGGCCGTGCTCGTCGACCAGCGAGCGCAGCAGGCCCAGCACGGTGCGCGACGCGCTGCTGTCCAGCGCCCCGGTGGGTTCGTCGGCGAACAGCACGGCGGGCCTGGTGATCAGGGCGCGGGCGATCGCCACGCGTTGCTGCTGGCCGCCGGAGAGTCGATCGGGCCGGTGGCGGGCCCGATCGGCCAGCCCCACGGCGGCCAGGGCGCGGGCCACCGCGTCCGGGTCGGCCCGGCGCCCGGCCAGTCGCAGCGGGAGCGCGACGTTCTGCTCCGCGGTGAGCGCGGAGACCAGGTTCAGCGCTTGGAAGACGAAGCCGATGTGCTCGCGGCGCAGGTGGGCCAGCGCTCGCTCGTCCAGGTCGCGGGTGATCGTGCCGGCGATGGTGACCAGGCCGGAGGTGGGCCGGTCCAGGCCCGAGGCGCAGTGCAGCAGGGTGGACTTGCCGGAGCCGGAGGCGCCCATCACGGCGGTCATCGTGCCCGCGGCGATGTCCAGGTCGATCCCGTCGAGCGCGGCGACCGGGTGTCCGCCGGTGTGGAACACCCGGGTGACGTCGCGAAGCCGCACCACGACGGCGTCCGCGTGCGCCGCGGAAGGGCGTTCGACGGACGGGCGTTCGTCGAACGGGCCGTCGGCGGGCGGGCGGTCGGCGGTCACGCGATCGGCGGGATCCGGGCGATCGCCCGGCGCGGCGCCGGCGGGGTGTGCGGAGGGGTCCGGAAAGTGGCGCGGCACGGCGCCGGGTCGGTTCGTCACGACGTCGAGTCAAGGCGCCGGGTGGGGGTCGGCGCATTGGTGCCGGCACTGGTTCGAACACTCCACCTGGCACTACCGACAGCGGCCCGGGTGCCGGCTACGGTCGAGCGGTGATTCCTCGCAATGTGTTGGAGGCGCTGACCGCGCGCCCGGTGGGCTTCCTGTCCTCGGCCTGGCCGTGGCGTTCGATCGGGTACCTGCTGGCGGGCGGGGTGCCCGGAGTCGCGGGCGGCGTCGCGGCGGGTGGGATCGCCGCGTCCTGGAACCGGATCGGGCCGGTCGCGGCGGTGGTCTGCGCGGGCCTGGTGCTCACGGTGCTGGTCGCGCTCGCGGGGCCGTTCGAACGGCGCCGGTTGCGCCTGGTGGCGCCGGACGCGCGGCCGGCCCGGTCCTCGTTGCGGGAGCCGGCCGGGTGGCGCGAGCTGGGGTGGGGGGCGTTGTCGGTGCTCACCCTGGGGTGGGTGGATCTGGCGGTGTTGTTCGTCGCGGTGGGGATTCCCGGTGTGCTGCTCAGCGCGCCGTGGCAACCCTCCGCGACGCCCTGGGCGTCGGTGGGCGGGGTGCTCGCGGGGCTGGTGCTGCTGCCCGTCGCGGCGTATCCGATCGCGGCGTGGGCGGGGGCGCGTTCGGCGGTCGCGATCGCGGTGCTGGGCTCGCGGGACGCCGAGTTGACCGAGGTACGCCGCTCCCGGGCCCGCCTGGTGGACGCGTTCGAGGCCGAGCAGCGGCGGATCGAGCGGGACCTGCACGACGGCGCGCAGCAGCGCCTGGTGGCGTTGACGATGAAGCTCGGGCTGGCCGCGTTGGACCTGCCGCCCGACTCGCGGGCGGCCCGGGAGGTGGCCGAGGCGCACACCATGGCCCGCGAGGCGCTGGCGGAGTTGCGCGAGTTGATCCGGGGAGTGCATCCGCAGGTGCTGACCGAGCGCGGGTTGCCCGCCGCGATTCGCGATGTCGCGGGGCGCTCGCCGGTGCCGGTGGATACCGACGTCCAGGTGTCGCGGCTGCCCGCCTCGGTGGAGGTGGCCGCGTACTTCGCGGTGTGCGAGGCGCTCGCGAACGCGGCGAGGCACAGCGGCGCCGAGCGCTGCCGGGTGCATGGGCGGATCCAGGACGAGGTGCTGGTCCTGGAGGTCGCGGACGACGGGCGCGGCGGCGCGGACCCGGCCGCGGGTTCGGGTCTGACGGGGCTGGCCGACCGGGTCGCGGCGGTGGATGGTCGGATGTTGTTGTCGAGTCCGATCGGCGGGCCGACCCTGGTGCGAGTGGAGATACCGTGCGGCGTTTGCGAGTGGTGATCGCGGAGGACGCGGTATTGCTGCGCGAGGGCCTGGTGGGCCTGTTGGAGCGGTTCGGGCACGAGGTGCCGGCGGCCGTGGGCGATGGTCCCTCGCTGGTGGCTGCGGTGCGCGCGCACGCCCCGGACGTGGTGATCGCCGATGTCCGGATGCCGCCGGACTTCACCGACGAGGGCCTGCGAGCCATCCGCGAGCTCCAGCGGGTGCGGCCGGACCTGGCGGTGCTGGTGCTGAGCCAGTACGTCGAACAAACGTTCGCCGACGAACTCCTCGACGCGCGCGACGGGGTGGGTACGGGCTACCTGCTCAAGGATCGCATCGGCGATGTGACCGAATTCATGGCCGCCCTGGAGCGGGTCGCAGACGGCGGGATGGTGGTCGATCCCGAGGTGATCCGCCAACTGTTGGCCCGGCGGCGCGATCCGCTCGCCAAGGTCACGCCGCGCGAGCGTGAGGTGCTTGCGCTGATGGCCGAAGGACGCTCCAATGCGGCTGTGGCCCGGGCCCTGGTGGTCAGCGAGGCGGCGGTGTCCAAGCACATCGCGAGCATCCTGACCAAGCTGAATCTGCCGCCTGCGGCCGACGATCATCGACGGGTATTGGCCGTTCTGGCGTATTTGCGGGGCTGAGCCGGTTACCGGTCGGTTGTCGGGTCTCCACAAGTAATAGGACGTCCTCTTTATCGGTGTCGATACCCCCGGACCGGCCTTTCCCTGACAGCGTTGCGGATCAAGTGGCCCGCACGCGAGCGCGAGTGGGTCACCCGTGTCGTGTTTCCACAATTCTTCGACAGAGCTGGGGTGCGTTCTATGACGCTCGGCAAGACCGATGTGGTGGTCACCGGGATGGGTGCGACCACGCCTTTGGGCGGGGACGTGCCGTCCACGTGGGCGGCCCTCCTCGCGGGCGAGTCGGGAATCGAAGCCCTGGCCGATCCGTGGGCGGCCGACCTGCCGGTGCGGATCGCCGGACGGATGCGGGTCTGCCCCGAGACGGTACTGGACCGGGTCCGCGCCCGGCGCCTGGACCGATGTCAGCAGGCCGCGCTCGTGGCGGCACGCGAGGCGTGGGCGGACGCGGGTGCGCCGACGGTCGAGCCGGAACGGTTCGCCGTGGTGGTGGGCACCGGCATGGGCGGTGCGATGACGATGCTCGCGCAGCACGACGTACTGGCCGCGTCCGGCGTGCGCCGGGTGTCCCCGCACACCGTGCCGATGTTGATGCCCAACGGGCCGGCCGCGCAGGTAAGTATGGAACTGGGTGCCCGGGCGGGCGCGTACACCCCGGTCAGCGCGTGCGCGTCGGGCTCGGAGGCGATCGCGTACGGCCTGGACCTGATCCGGCTCGGTCGCGCCGACGTGGTGGTCGCCGGCGGCGCCGAGGCGACGATAGGCGCGTTGCCGATCGCGGGCTTCGCGCAGGCCCGCGCGCTGTCCACCTACGAGGGGGACCCCGCCGCCGCGTCGCGTCCGTTCGACGCCGGGCGGAACGGGTTCGTGATGAGCGAGGGCGCCGCGCTGGTGGTCCTGGAGCGGGCCGACTTCGCGGCGGCGCGCGGCGCGTTCGTGCACGCGTACCTGGCCGGCGCGGGGGTCACCTCGGACGCCAACCACATCACCGCCGGGTACGGGCCAGGCCAGGTCCGCGCGTTGCGGATGGCGATGGCCGAGGCGGGCGTCACCGGCGCGGACGTGGACCACATCCAGGCGCACGCCACCTCGACGCCGGGCGGCGACGCGCTGGAGGCCGCCTCGATCACCGAGGCGATCGGTACGCACGCGGCGGTCACCGCGATCAAGTCGATGCTCGGTCACCTGTGCGGCGGGGCCGGCGCGATCGCCGCGGTCGCCGCGGTGGCGTCGCTGCGCGACGGGGTCGTCCCGGCCACCATCAACCTCGACTCCCAGGATCCCGACATCGACCTCGACGTGGTCGCCAAGGAACCCCGGGTGGGCCCCCTGAACGTGGCCGTCGCCAACGCCTTCGGCTTCGGCGGCCACAACGCGGCCCTGGTCTTCACCTCGGCCAACTAGGACCCGCCCGACACCGGCGCCACGCGCCGCACCGACCCCGGTCCCCCGCCTCGCGGGCCGACCGGGGTCGTCGCGTGTTCGGGCCTTCGGCGGGGTCCGCTCCGGCGATCCCCGCGCCGCCGCCAACCCTTCGGTGCGGACACCCGGCGGGCGGAAAAATCGGGTGCGTCGAGGGGCGCTCGTGCATCAGGGTGGAGGGGTCACAGCCGTCCCGGATCAGCGGGCGGAGGGGCCCGAAGGCCATATGGGAGAGGGGTTCCGGCGAGCCGTCAGGTTTTTGCCGAGCACCTCGCGCGCACCTGGTGAATCAGGAACGTCCCTGGCCTCATTCGTTTCTAGGCTGAAGGACATGAAGACCACGGGGAACACCAGCAACGCAGCCGGCGGCAGGGCCGGGAAGTCCGGTTCGATCGCCGCGTTCGCGCGGTTCGTGGTCTTCGGCGGCGGCACCGGGATCGCCTCCTCGGGCGCGCTGGTCGTGCTCTCCGACACGATGCCGATCGCGGTCGCCAACGCGTTCGTGACCGTGGTCTCCACGGTGGCCGCCACCGAGCTGCACAGCCGGTTCACCTTCGGCGGCGGGCGCGCAGGGCTGCGCGCGCACGGGCAGTCGGCGCTCAGCGCGCTGGTCGCCTACCTGTTCACCACCGCCGCGGTGCTCGGGCTGCACGCGGCCGCCCCGGGCGCGGGCGTCCTGGTCGAGCAGGGCGTCTACCTGGGCGCGTCCGGCCTGGCCGGGATCGGCCGGTTCGTGGTGCTGCGGCTGTTCGTCTTCGCCCGCCCCGGCGCTCGCCCGCGGATCACCGCCCCGGCACTCGCGCGCACCCACGTGGTGGCCGCCGCGTAGCCACGGCGACGCCGGGGCGGCACGCGGCGGCCGGCCGCGGGCTCAGCGTGCTTCGAGCGCCCACCACTGTGAGGGGCGGTCGGTGTCCTCCCACTGCCGCACGTTGCCACCGGGCTCGGTGCTGTCGTCGGCCACCTCGAGGAGCAGCCCGCTGACGTAGTTGATCAGCGTGACCCGCCCCGGCGCGTCCGCGTGCTGCTCCAGGATCCACTCCTGCGCGCCGAAGTTGTTCGCCCGCCAGAGCTGCACGTTGGCCCCGTTCTCCTCCGAGGCACCGGTCACGTCCAGCCGCTTCCCGCTGACCACGTGCTCCAGGTGGTACACCGCGCCGCCCGCGTGAACGGCGGTGATCCGCCAGTGCTGCGCGGTGGAGCCGTCCTCGGCGCCCTGCCACACGTTGGCCCCGCTGTTCGTACGCCCGCCCTCGACCTCGAGGACCAGCCCACTGTGCACGTTGCGCACCACGTACACACCCTCGTCAACGCCGCCCACGTCGCTCCCCTGGTCCCGGTCCATCGATCTTGAACCAGTCACCTTCGCACGCCGCTCCCACACTCCGCGCGCCGGCCGCCGGGCCCGCCCCGTTCGGGACATCCGAGTGGGTGACCGCGTCGCGCACACCGCCCCGGCCGCGCCGTCCCCGGTGGCGTCCCGCCGCCTGCGCCCCCTACTTGCTACTTGCGGCCTCCCGCCGGGCAGTACACCGCCATCGCCGCGTTCGTGATGGCGGCGGCCTCCTCGCGGGTGAAGGTGACGCCCATGATGCGGCCCGCGATCTCGTCGCGCTCCTTGCCCATCGCGACCCACCCGCAGGACACGTTGGCCATGCTCAGCAATACGCTGAAGTCGGCCTTGGCGCCCACCAGTTGTGGCGCCACGCGACCCAGTTCGGCGATGAAGCGGGCATCGTTCGGCGAGCGACTGTCGCCGGCCGAGGCGGAGTTCGCCCCGGCTCCGGCGGCCGGCGTCGCCGTGTCGCCGTCCCCCTTGCCCCGCACCAGGGTCGACACGAACACGGCGGCGCCGATCACCAGGACGATGGCAACGCATGCCCCTACGACGCGGTTGCCGATACGTCGACGCGGCTGCGACGACTGACTGCTCACGAGACCCCCCACGGTCGGATGCGGCGGAGGCTATGCCCCCGGACCACCCGATCGGACCTCGTTCACCGAGTCGTGACCTTCTCCGACACCGAAGTCCCACCCCGGAAACCGCGAAGGCGCCGCCCGCTGCTCCCGTAGCGGACGGCGCCTGTCACGTTCGGCCGGGTCGCGGGTCGTCGACCGGCGCTCCTGCCGAGATCCGGTGGGCTACTTGCCCGTGTAGTGCACCTGGAGTTCCTTGATGCCGTTGATCCACGCGTGGCGAAGCCGGCGAGGGTCGGCCGCCTTGGTGATGTCCGGCATCGCGTCGGCGATCGCGTTGAACATCAGGTTGATCTCCATCCGGGCCAGCGAGGCACCCAGGCAGAAGTGCGGACCGCCACCGCCGAAGCCCAGGTGCGGGTTCGGGTTGCGGGTGATGTCGAACTTCATCGGGTTCTCGAACACGTCGGCGTCGTAGTTGGCCGAGCTGTAGAAGATGCCGACCCGCTGCCCCGCCTTGATCTCCTGGCCGCCGAGCACGGTGTCCTGGGTCGCGGTGCGCTGGAAGGACATCACCGGCGACGAATACCGCACGATCTCGTCCGCCGTGGTCTCCGGGCGCTCCGCCTTGTACAGCTCCCACTGGTCGGGGTTGTCGAAGAACGCGAGCATCCCGTGCGTGATCGCGTTGCGCGTGGTCTCGTTGCCCGCGACCGCCAACAGCAGTACGAAGAAGCCGAATTCGTCCGAGGACAGGCTGCCGTCGGATTCCGCGGTGATCAGCCGGGTGACGATGTCCTGCGCCGGGCACGCCTTGCGCTCCTCGGCCATGCCCATCGAGTACAGCATCAGCTCGGCGGCGGCCTGCGCGCCGACCTCGGTGGACTCCGCGTACTCCGGGTCGTCGTACCCGAGCATCTTGTTCGACCATTCGAAGATCTTCTTGCGATCCTCCTGCGGTACGCCGATCAACTCCGCGATCGCCTGCAACGGCAGCTCGCACGCGACCTCGGTGACGAAGTCGCCGGAGCCCTTGAGCTTGGCGTCCGCCACGATCTGCGCGGCCCGCTCGGTCAACGCGGCCTGGAGCGCGTTGATCGCCCGGGGCGTGAAACCGCGCTGGACGATGCTGCGCAGCCGGGTGTGCTCCGGCGGGTCGATGTTGATCATGATGAGCTTCTGCGCGTCGATGTTGGACATGTCCATGCCCTCGGCGAACCGGATGATCGCCGTGTTCTTGTTCGTCGAGTAGATCTCCGGCTTGGTGGAGACCTCCTTGACGTCCGCGTGCCGGGTGACCAGCCAGTAGCCGTCGTCGCCGAAGTTGGACACCTCGGGCGTCTGCGGGACCCACACGACCGGGGACGTCTTGCGCAACTGGGCGAACTCGTCCAGCGGGATGCGCGTGGTGTACAGGTCGGGGTCGGTGGGGTCGAAGCCGTGGTCGAGGACCGGACACGTCATGGTGGAACTCCCGTTGCCGGAGGGTGTGCGAGGTCGCCGCGGAAACCGGCCGGGGACGGGTGCCGGAAAGCGCGGTGGTGCGGTGGTGCGTGCGAGATGGTGTGCCTGTGCGGGTGGTCTGGCTGGGCGTCGTGCCTGGGTGGTGCGGTGCGGTGGTGCGGGTCAGACCCCGGCGACCGGGCCCGACGCCCTGCGGCGTGGGCCCAGGAGCTTGCGGACCACACCGCGCAGGATGCGACCGAGCTCGTCGTCGGGCAGTTCCGGGAAGGCGGCGACGGCGGAGTAGATGCCGCCCATCGCCACGGCCGTGGACACGCGGTACTCGATCGAGTCGTCGACGTCGTCGAGGACTTCGCGCACCCGCGCGGTGATCGAGGCGAGTCGGGGCTTGATGGCGCGGTGGCGTCCGATCGCGACGTCCCGATCGAGGATGACGGCGAGGGTGCGGTACCGGATCAGGAACTCTACGTAGCCCTCGAACAGCAGGCGCTGGCGAGCGGTGCTGCCGCGCCTGCTCTCGGCGACCTCCAACACCCGGTCCAGGTCGTTCAGGGCCGGGCGCAGGAGGGCGTCGAGCAGTTCGTCCTTGGTGCGGAAGTGGTAGTACAGGGCGGCCTTGGTCACCCCGACCCGATCGGCGATGGCCTGCAGCGAGGTGCCGGCGAAACCGTGTTCGCCGAACAGTTCCTCTGCCGCCTGGAGCACCTTGTCATAGGTGTCCTCCGGTGCCGGAATCGCCACGGGTCCCCCTTCCTGTTGGGCATGAACATACGTCGACCTCTGCCAATCGACAAGGCTGATGGGGCGTCAATTTTCATCTCGGCACCGCTGTTCACACGGAAAGCGGCTTGCCGTTCGGCCAGGGACGGGGTCGGGCGCACTGACGGTCGGGCAGGTCGACCCGACCGGCCCGGGATCGCTCCCGATCCACCCCGCACGGCCGCGTCCGACCGGAGCACGTCGAGCGCCGGTAGGTTGCCGGCATGAGCGACTTCGACGCCGTCATCGAGGCGGAGCGACAGCGGTCGGCGGACCCGGCCACGGCGGCCGGCCGGGCGGCGGCGGGACGTCGGGAGGACTGGGTCCGGACCCTCGCACGCATCGAGCGTCTCCTGACCGCGACGGCGACGGAGTTGGCGAACCGGGGCGCCGTGGCGCTGCCGGTGGTCGGGTTCCCGCCGAGGAGAGGCCCGGCGCGCTTGACCCGCCGCCCGACCGCCGCCGTCGTCGACCGGCGTCGACCGGTCCTGGACCTGTTCTCGCTGGACGCGCGCGGTGGGCCGTTCCTGGAGCGGGGCGCCCTGGCGACCGAGGAGGTCTGGCTGCGCGTCTCGCACCCCGGTCGGGCCGAGGCGCTGCGCGCGGCCCTGCTGGGCGCGGGCCTGACAGCGGAGACCGTCATCCTCCGCGAGGGCCCGCCGATCGTGCTCGATGCCGACCGGGCCGCACGCGAGGGTCGCGCCGGCGGCTGCTTCGGCGTCGCGGACGACGGCACGCTGGTGGTGTATCCGCCGGCCGACGCCGCACCGGTCCCGCTCGTCGAGGCGCTGACGGCGGCCGTGGCGAACGCCGCCCCGCAGGTCTGAGCCGCGCCGCGCGGGTCAGCCGAGCCGGCGCCCCGGCAGGCACCCCGCACGCCGGCCGCGGCCCGCCGTACGCGTCAGCGCGCGGTCTCGACGTCTTCGGTCTCGACGCTCCCGGTGTCGACGTCTTCGATCCCGGCGCCCGCCGTGCCGACGTCCGCCGTATCGAACTCCCCGACCTCGACGTACATCGCCCGTCCGCTCTCCCGCGCCCGCAGCGCCGCTCGCAGCCGTGCGGCCCGCCCCGCCGGCATCGCGGCCGCGCCCCGATCCGGTGTCAGCAGGTGCCAGGCCCGCAACTCGTCGGCCTGGAGCCGGATCCCGGCGAGTCGATCCGGAGTCAGCACGCCACCGTCGAACAACCAGCGCATACCGCCACGATGCCCGTCCACCGGCGCCACCCACTGCGCCACGAGCAAGTTCGGCGGCCCGTCCAGGGTGATGCCCAGTTCCTCGCGAACCTCGCGGACGCAACCCGCCCACGGCGATTCCCCCGGCTCCAGGATGCCACCCGGAAACTCCAACCCCGGCTTGTAGTCGGGCTCGACGAGCAGCACGCGGCCCCGGTCGTCGAAGAACAACGCCCCCGCCGCGACGGTCCACGCGCTCCGCGCCGGATCGTCCGCACGGCCCTCACCCGGGCCGCCCGCACCGCTCTCCGAAAGGCCGTTCGCATGCTCGTCCATGACACCGAAGTCTGTCCCAGCCCGCGGCGCACCGGCCGACAGGGTCCCGGCCGGCGACGTGTGCCGCGTTCGGGCCCGCGACGCCGGTCACCCTCGGCCTCGGATCGAGGGCGCCGGATCAGGGGCGCGTGGCGAGGCCGAGGACGACCACGTCGACGAGCTTCGGCAACCGCTCCGGGTCGTCGACGCCGCGCTGTTCGTGGGCCCAGGCGATGCCGTGGGCGAGGGTGAAGAGTTCGTCGGTGTCGATGTCGGCGCGGACCTGGCCGGCCGCCTGGGCGCGCGCGAGCAGGTCGGCGCCGGCCGCGCGCATCGCGTGGCAGGAGGCGTACAACTCGGAGGTCTCGTCGGCGAGCGTGGCCATCAACGTCGCGCTCATCCCCCGGAACGTGCCCGCGCCCTCGATCAGCAGCCGCAGCCAGGTGGCCAGCGCGTCGCGCGCGGCCGCGGTGTCGCCCAGCGCCCGAGCCCGCGCGGTCAGGCCGTCGTAGCGGTCCCGCACCACCGCCTCGACGAGCGCGTCCCGGGAGGGGAAGTGCCGGTACAGCGTGCCGATGCCGACCCCGGCCCGACGGGCGAGCTCCTCCAGCGACGCGTCGATGCCCTGTTCGGCGAACACCACCCGGGCTTCGGCGAGCAGGCGCTCGTAGTTGCGGCGGGCGTCGGCGCGCATCGGTCGGGTCATCGGCGTTCCCTCTCGGACGTTGTCAAACGGAGCCTGCCTCCATATGGTGGTCGAGGCAAACCGGAGGCAGCCTCCGGAATGTCCCGGTCACAGCCATGCCCGGTACCGCGGCAACCCCGCCTCCCGGGGCGCGGCCGTGCCCCGGCGCCATCCCGGCCTCGGCACCGTGCGATGCCGCGCGCGGAAAACCCGTCGCGGCATCGGCGGCCGACGACCGGCGCCCGATGACCCGCATCCCATGACCTGTGACCTGTGACCGCCCACCAACGGAACGGAACCACCGATGACGCACGACAAGGCCGCCCTCGGGCGGCTCGGCCTGTGGACCTTCGCGTTCGACGGCCAACCCGCCGGCGCGGTGCGCGAGGCGGCGGCCGAGATCGAGGAACTCGGCTACGGCGGCCTGTGGGTCGGCGAGGGCATCGGCCGCGAGGCCGGCACGCACGCCCAACTCCTGCTCGCCGCGACCCGTACGCTCCCGGTCGCCACCGGCATCGCGATCATGTCCGAGCGCACGCCGCGCCTGATGGCCGCGACCGAGCGCACCCTCAACGAGGCCTACCCGGACCGCTTCGTGCTGGGCCTGGGCGGCCACCGCGCCGCCGGCCAGGCGGACATCCCGGGCATGCCCAAGGCGAACACCACTCCCGCCGTCGCCGGCGTCGGCGCCTACCTGGACGAGATGGACGCCGCCGTGCTGATCGGCACGCCGCCCGAACGCCCCGGCCGCCGGGTGCTCGCCGCGCTCGGCCCGAAGATGCTGGCGCTGGCCGGCGCACGCACCTGGGGCGCGCACACCTATCTGGTGACGGTGGACCACACCGCGCTGGCCCGGAAGACGATGGGCCCGGACCCGTACCTGTCGGTGTCCCTGACCACGGTGCTGTCCCCGGACCGGGCCCGGGCCGTGGAGGTCGCGCGCGGCTTCACATCCGGCTACCGGGTCGCCCGGCACCAGATGAACAACCTGCGCCGAATGGGCTTCTCCGAGGCCGAACTCGACGGCGAGGGCACCCGCCTGGTCGACGCGCTGTGCGCGCTGGGCGATCTCGACGCGATCGCCGAACGGATCCGCGAACACCTGGACGCGGGCGCCGACCACGTCTGCCTCCAGGTCCTCACCCCGGACCAGGGCCGCATCCCGCTGACCGAATGGCGCGAACTGGCTTCACTAGTCGGCGATTTCACATAAAACCCCGGCCACCCGGTCGAAGCGCCCCACCCCCTCGACGGCGACGGCGACGGTACCACCGGGCTCCCGCCCGGCGGCCGACGCACGCACACCGGCACCCGCCGCCGGATAGCGCCACGCGGCCGAGACCGGGCCCGACCTCCGAGCCCGACCCCGACCCCGGGCACGGCGCCCGAGTCCGACACCCGAGCCCGGCGCCCGGCCGCGCCACCGCACCGGATCCGCCAAGGCACCGGCTCCCGCTCCCGCTCCACACGGGACGCGTCCGCCCTGCGCCGACCACACACCCACCTCGCGCCACACCCGCCCGGCGCGTCACTCCCACCGCTCCCGTCCACCGGCGTAAGCTCCCGACATGTCCGAACGCACCTTCGTCCCCGACGAGTTCGTCGTCCCCGCGCCGCCGGTCACGCCGTCCTTCCGGTTGGAACCGCTGGCCGCCCGGCACAACCGGGCCGATCTGACCGCGTGGTCGTCGAGCATCGAGCACATCCGGGCCACGCCCGGCTTCGCGGACCGGCACTGGCCGCCGCTCGACGGCATGACCGCCGACGAGAACCTGCGGGATCTGGTCCGGCACGCCGACGACTTCACCAAGCGCACCGGCTTCACGTACACCGTGCTCGACAACGGTGGCAACGCCGGTGACTACGACGTGATCGGCTGTGTGTACATCTACCCCGACCGCGAGGACCCCGCCGTCACCTCGGTGCGTTCCTGGGTACGGGCGGATCGGGCCGAACTCGACGCGCCGCTGTACCGCGAGGTCTCCGCGTGGTTGGCGAAACACTGGCCGTTCGAGCAAATCCGCTACGCCGCGCGGTAGCCGGTGCCCGCGGGCCTGCGCGGCGGGCCCGCCGGGTCGTCGGTCACCCCGGTCGGGCCGCCGCCCACCAGACACCCTCGTCCCGGTCCGGGTCCGTGATCGCATCCGCCAACGACGCGAAGGCGTAGGTGCGTTCCGGGTCCCAGTCGGTGCTGCGCAGCAGTCGCTCGCGCATGCCGGCCCACCCCGGTGCCGAGCCCGCCACCACCCACGCGTCCGGTGCGTGCGCGGTCAACCGCTGTGCCGGGCGCAGCCAGGACGCGGCCTGTTCGGGCCAGGAGACCACCGCGACCACCTCCCCGGGCCAGACCGCCGCGAGCGCGTGCGCGGCGGCGGTCGAGGCGCGGTCCCGGCCGTGCCCGATCGCCAGCGTCCGCCGACCGGCCAACCTGCGGAGCAGATCGGCCAGTTCGGCCTCGGTGTGCGGCGCCGGCGGGCGGCCCTTCCAACGGGCGTAGGCAGCCGGCAGGCACACCGCGCACGGCCGGAACCCGGCCTTGATCGCGGTCGCCTCGTCGGCGAAGAAGACCCGGCCGGCGACGTAGCCGCCGCGCTCGATCGCCCGCAGCGCGCTGCGGCAGTCCAGCCGCCCGTACAGCCGACCGCCCGTGGTGCCGCCGAGCGTGCCCGGCGTCGCACTGCGGTAGGGCCGCCCGTCCGGCCCGATCAGCGTGTACATCGCGTCACGCCGCGTCGTGGAAGACGAGGCCCAGGGTGCGGCGCAGCCCGGAGTGCACCGTGCTGACGCCGTGCCGCATCGGCGCCGCCGACCAGCCTCGGGCCGAGCGGATCGGCCGGTCCCGGGTGGTGAAGACCAGCCCGTGCCCCTGGGGCAGGCTGATCGCGGTGCCGCGCGACTGGGCCCGGAAGCGTTGCTCGGCCATCAGGAATTCGCCGCCGGTGTAGTCGATGCCGGGCTCGTCCAGGCCGATCACCACCTGGAGTGGGAAGACCAGGTCGCCGTACAGGTCCCGGTGCAGCGCGTTCCAGTCTCCCGGTCCGTAGCGCAGCAGGATCGGCGTCGGCCTGGTCTGGCCCGCCGCGTGACACATCGTCAGCCACTCGTCCAGGGTGTCCGGCCAGGGTGCGGGCCTACCCAGGCGGGCGGCCCACGCGCGGGCGATCGGCAGCAGGTGCGGGTAGCAGGACGTGCGCAGCGCGGCGATCGGCTCGGGCACGGGCGCGGCGAAGTAGCGGTACTGCCCGGCGCCGAAGCGATGCCGGGCCGTGTCGATGGTGGCGCGGAAGAGCTCGGGGCGGTCGTACAGTTCGGCGATCTCGCGGCACGTGTCCGGGTCCAGGATCCGGTGGGTCAGCGCGTGTCCGTGCTCGTCCACCCGTGCGGCCAAATCCGTGGTGGTCGCGGGCGTGCCGGCGAACAGCGTGTCCACGGCGCTCACCCCAGGCGCGCCGGCAGCGCGCCCTCGTGGTCGAGCAGGTACTCCTTGCGGTCCAGGCCGCCCGCGTACCCGCGCAGCGCGCCGTCCGCGCCGATCACCCGGTGGCAGGGCCGGATCAGCAGCAGCGGGTTGGCCCCGATCGCGGTGCCCACCGCGCGCACCCCCGCCCGCGAGGTGCCCACCCGTTCGGCGATCGCGCCGTACGTGGTCGTGGTGCCGTACGGGATCTCGTCGATCGCGGTCCAGATGCGTTCCTGGAAGGCCGAGCCGCGCGGCGCCAGGGGCAGGTCGAAGTCGCGCAGGTCGCCCGCGAAGTAGGCGCCGAGTTGGCGCACCACCTCGGCGAACGGTGCCGCGTCGGGGCGCGAGTCGGCGGGCACGGCGGCGCCGCCCTTCTGCCCGGGCACGGACAGCGAGGACAGCGCGAGCGTGCCGTCGGGGCGCTCGTCGCCGATCAGCAGCAGTTCGCCCAGTGGGCTGTCGAGGGTGGTGTGGACGGTCATGGTCGCTTCCTTCGTCGAGATCGCGATGGCCGTGTGCATCGGTCGGGGACCGGCCTTGCGCACTGGTCATAGGTGCTTCCGGATCCCACTGTGCGCGATCGCGAGCGCGTCGTCCGGCGGGAATCGGACATCGCGTTGTGCCCCGATCCGGGGTGCGGGCGGGGTGGGTGGCCCGCGGGGTCGTCGGTCGGATGGCGCCCGCGATCGAGCCCTCGTGCGGTCGGGTCGACGGGCCGATCGGCCATCCGGTCGCGGTCCGCCCCTCGTCTGTTTCGCGGGCCGGTCACCCGTCCGGTTCGCGGTCCGGTTCCGCTCGGGCAGGATGGTCCGATGATCGAGACCGACCGACTCCTGCTCCGCCGCTGGCGCGACGACGACCTGCCCGCGCTCACCGCGCTGAACGCCGACCCCGAGGTGATGCGCTACGTGGGCGACGGCCTGCCGCGCACCCCCGAGCAGAGCGCCGCCGCCCTGGTCCAGTACGAACAGGCCTGGCAGGCACGCGGCTTCGGCCTGTTCGCGATCGAACTGCGCACCGCCGAACCGGGCCCGGTCGGCGCGTTCGCGGGCTGGGCGGGCCTGGCCGTACCGGAGTTCCTGCCGGAGGTGATGCCCGCGGTCGAGATCGGGTGGCGGCTGGCCCGACCGTACTGGGGCCACGGCATCGCCACCGAGGCCGCCGTCGAGGTGTTGCGCTTCGCCTTCGAGTACGCCCGCGTGCCGCGCCTGGTCAGCATCTGCCATGTGGACAACACCGCGTCCGCCAAGGTGATGGCCAAGCTGGGCATGACCGAGGAACGCCGCACCACGGTGCCCGCCTACGGGAAGAAGCCGGTCCTGGTCACCGAACTCGCCAGGGGGCGCTACCTGCGCACCCGCACCTGACCCGAACCGGCCCCGGCCGCACGGAGCGCGGCGCCGACACCGCAGGGGTCCCGGTCGGGCCTCCCTCCGGCGTCGGCAGCCGTGCGTTCGCTCAGCCCGAGACGCAGAACTCGTTGCCCGCGGGGTCCTGCATGGTGGTCCACTTCAGTCCGGGCGCGTCGCGCTCGGCCACCACCGTCGCGCCCAGTCCCACCAACCGCTCGACCGCGTCCGCCCGGTCCGGGGCCGAGAAGTCCACATGCACCCTGTTCTTGCCGACCCGCTCCTCGGGCACCCGCTGGAAGCCCAGGACCAAGGGCTCGGCGCCGACGATGACGAACTCGCCGAAGTCCTCGGCGATCTCCACTCCCAGTGCGTTCGCCCACCAGGCGGCGAGGCTGCGCGGATCGGCGCAGTCGATCGTGATCATCTGTGGTGTCAGCTCCATGCACGCACGATACGAGCCGCGACCGACACGTCGGTGCAGCCGAGCCCTTCGGGGCCCGGAGTGTCGCAGGCCGCGCCGACAGCCGAACCGTGCCTACGGCATGGCTCGCAGCCGCGTATGGCCCACCGCGCCCCGCAACGCATCACCGGGCACCCACCCCGCAACGCACCACCCGGGCACGCACCACGCACCACGACACCGGGCCGACTCGACGCGTTCGCCGGTCACGGTCGCGCGATGCCTCGCATCAGCGTCCCGGCCGCGCTCGCGGCGAACTCGGCCACCGTCGGGCCGTCCTCGATGCCCATGAAGTGCCGCAGGAAAGCGCGTTGGTAACACGCGCCGAGCAACATCGCGGCGGCGGCCTCCGGGTCGGCATCCGGGGCGATCCGGCCGTGGTCGCGCTCGACCGTGAGGTAGGCGGCGAGCAGGCGCAGCGGGACGTGCGGACCGGCGCCGATGCCGCGCAGCGCCTCGCGGTGCCGGCGCAGCAGCGCGGGTTCGGCGAACAGCGACGAGGCGATC
The DNA here is from genome assembly GCF_044765325.1 of Embleya sp. NPDC127516. NCBI lineage: Bacteria > Bacillati > Actinomycetota > Actinomycetes > Kitasatosporales > Streptomycetaceae > Embleya > Embleya sp. NPDC127516. The sequence continues at coordinate 129,428 of NZ_JBIWJT010000006.1, forward strand.
GGCATGCTCTGCTCGTAGAACTCCGCGGCCCGGGTCGCGATCGCCGTCAGTCGCCGCTCCACCCCGCCGGGCTCGTCCGGTCCGTCGGGCCCGTCCGACTCGACGGCCAGTTGCGCGAGCAACGGGCCCAGGGGCGGCAGCCGCTCCTGGAGTACCGCCACGAACAGTTCCTCCTTGCCGGTGAAGTGCTTGTACAGCCCGGCCTCCGAGCAACCGGCGGCGCGCGCGATCTCCTTGGTCGTGGTGCGCGCGAGTCCGAGCGTGCGCATCAGGTGCTCGGCGGCGTCCAGGATCCGCTGCCGGGTGGGTACGACCTGCTGCCGGCGCCCGGGGGTCGGCGCCGGTTGCGGCTCCCGCCGCTGGGGTTCGGGGCGGGTCGAGTGCGGCATCGCGGCGGTCGTCCGTTCTTCGTGGGCAGTCCGGTCCGGGGGATTTCGGGCCGGTCCGGTGGGGTTCGGCGCGGTCCGGTCCCGGACTTGACGCAGGGGTGAGCAAGTATTCACCATGTGCAGGTGAGTGAACACTCACCCACCTCGGGAGGCAACACATGAGGCTCACCGTTCTCGGAGCGACCGGTGGCACCGGCGAACACGTCCTGCGCCATGCCGTCGCCGCCGGACACAAGGTCACCGCCGTGGTCCGGGCGCCGTCCCGGCCCGCCTTCGAACACCCGAACATCGAGGTCGTACGGGCGGACGTGACGGACCCGGCCGAACTGCGCGAGGCGATCGAGGGCCGCGACGCGGTGATATCCGGGATAGGGCCACGCAACCGCAGGGCCGCCGGCATCGCGGCGGCGGCCACCGCCGCGATCCTGAGCGCGATGGCCGACACCGGCGTACGGCGCCTGGTGACCATCAGCGCCGCCCCGGTGGGCCCGACGCCGACCGAGGACTCGGTGTTCGTACGCGGCGCGCTGATCCCGATCCTGCGCGCGATCCTCAAGGACGTGTACGCGGACCTGGACGCCATGGAGGGCGAGTTGGCCCGCAGCGACAGCGACTGGACCTCGATGCGACCGCCGAGGCTGACCAACGGGTCCGGCACCGGCACCTACCGCACCCACATCGGCGGCAGCGTCCCACGCGGCGGCACCATCGCCCGGGCCGACCTCGCCCACGGCATGCTCGCGGTCCTGGACGACCCGGCCACCTACCGCCGGCCGGTGGGCATCGCGTACTGACGCCCGGCCCGGAGATGGGCGCAAGCGGCACGCGTGTGCCGCGACCGGCGCGGGCGACACCCACGATCGCCGGCGGTGAACGGCCCCTGCGATCACGTCGATCGACGCGCCCGGTGAGATCGACCCGAGCCGGGTACACGCCGGCACCGATCCCCACGGGAGGAACGATGAGCCGGCGCGGCACCGCCGACGGACCCACCATCAGCGTCCGCCGGGTGTACGAACCCGCCGAACCCGACGACGGCCTGCGCGTCCTGGTCGACCGGTTGTGGCCGCGGGGCCTCGCCAAGGCGGACGCGCGGCTGGACGACTGGCCCAAGGAGTTGACCCCGTCCACCGAGCTGCGCCGGGCCCGGCACGCCGGCGGTCTGGCGGAGGACGTGTTCCGCGCCCGCTACCGCGACGAGCTCGAATCCGCGCCGGCGCACGCGGCCCGCGCCGCCCTGCTCACCCGGGTGGGCGACGGCCGACTCACACTGCTCACCGCCGTCCGCGACCCGGAGCACAGCCATGTCCCGGTCCTGATCGCCTACCTCGACGAGCACCGGCGCGAAGACGACCGGTAGGAACCCGCGTCGACCGGCCGGACGGACCACCCGCCCGCCGTCCGGCCGTTCGCGACCGCAGCCCCTCGGCGCACCGGCCGCCCGCTACCCGTGCGCGTGCTCCGCCGCCGGCAACATCGTCCGCGGGTCCTGATCGGCGAACCACATCCCGATCACGATCGCCGCGGTCGCCTCCAGATAGCCCGCCCGCTCCAGCCCGCCGACCGCCAGTGGTACCGAGCCCACATCCGCGACCAGGGTGTGCGCCACGGCGAGCGCGTCCGCGTCGTCGCCGCACAGCGGTACCCCGAGCCCGTTCGCGTGCTCGCCCGCCCACACCCCGGCCGCGCCCAGGTGGAACGCCTTGACCACGTGCGCCCCCGGCGCCGCGTCCGCGAGCGTGCGCGCCGCCGACGGGCCGCCGTCGGTGGTCAGGACCAGCCCGCTCGGGCCCGGCACCATCGGGTTCGAGCAGTCGAGCAGCGCCTTGCCGGCCAGCAACTCCGCCAACGGCGGGATCACCTCGCCGGTCGCCGCGTGCCCGACCGCCGACAACACCGCCTCGCCGTGCCCGGCGGCCTCGGCGAACGTACCCGCCCGGGCCCCGATCGACTTCGCCGACACCTCGGCCCGTTCCGCCGACCGCGCACCGATCAGCACGTCGTGTCCGGCCCGCGCCCACTTGCCGCCCAACGCGACCGCCATGTTGCCCGCACCCAGAATTCCGATTCGCACAGCCACTACCCCGCTCGCTCGAAAGGTCGTCTCCGACTCCTCGAAGCTAGGCAAGCCGACAGGCACCATTCGGTAAGTCTCACCGGGGCGAGAATGAAGCCATGACCGAACACAAGGGCGAGTACGTCGCCGACTGCCGCGCTCGCATCGGCTTCGACCTGCTCACCAACCGCTGGAACAGCGTGGTCGTCTACGCGCTGGCCGCCGGCCCCATGCGACCGGGCGCCATGGCCGCGCGGATCGGCGGGATCAGCGCGAAGGTTCTCAACGAGACGCTGCGCCGACTCGAGTACCACGGTCTGGTGTCCCGTCACGCCTATGCCGAGGCGCCACCGCGCGTCGAGTACGCGCTGACCGACCTGGGCGAGTCCCTCCTGGTCGCGTTCCAGGCCATCGGCGCGTGGTCCATCGAACACGGCGACCGCGTCCTGGCCGCCCAGGACGCGGCCGACGCCGCACGCACCGCGTGAGCGCGCGCTACCTGCGCAACCGGGCCGCCGGCACGGCGGTCGCCAGCGCCGTCGCGGCGATCGTCAGCGAGGTCACCTCGCCCGCGTGGTGGAAGTCGCCGCCCACCGACAGGTAGAGCGTGCCGAACGCGGCCACCCCGAGCACCTGACCGAGCTGGATCATCGTCACCATCAGCCCGGACGCGTCCGAGGCCAGCGGCAACGGGACCCGGCGCAGCGCGAGCATCATCACCGGGCTGTACGCGACACCCAGCCCGAAACTGCCCAGGATCATCGTGGCGAGCAGCACCGGCAACGACTGTCCGTCGCCGAACGCCCAGGCGGTGGCCGTGAATCCGAGCGCGCCGATCGGCATCCCGATCATCGGCAGCCGCGGATGCCATGCCGCGGGCAGCCGCTGCCAGCGCAGCGACACCGTCGCGAAGACGACCGAGGACGGGATGAAGGTCAGCCCCGCCTCCAGCGCGCTGTAGCCCAGGCCGTTCTGCACGTACAGCGCGGTGGAGAACATCAGCCCGCCGAACGCGGTCATCGCCAGCAACAGCGTGACCGCGCCCGCCACCACGCCCGGCACCCGCAGCAGCGCGGCCGGTATCAGCGGTGCGGACACCCGCCGTTCGACGAGCGCGAACAGTGCGAACAGCACCACGCAGCCACCCAGGCTCAGCCAACCCCAGGTCGGCCAGTCCAACTCGTGCCCCATCACCAACGGGACGACCAGCGCGAGCAGCGCGGGGGCGAGCAGGGTCAGGCCCGGGATGTCCAGGCCGCGCGCCGAGGGGATGCCACCGGGCGGCAGCACCCGCCTCGCGAGCACGTACAGCACGATCCCGACCGGGATGTTGATCAGGAACACCGGCCGCCACGACAGCCCGAACAGATCGGCGCTGACCAGGAGTCCGCCCACCACCTGTCCGGCCACCAGGCCGCCGGCGATGGTCGCCGCGTACCGACCCATCGCCCGGGCCCGGTCGGCGCCGACGTAGGTGGCCTGGATCAGGTTGAGCACCTGAGGCACCATCAGCGCCGCGCCGCCGCCCTGGATCGCGCGGGCCACGATCAGCGAGGTGTCGTCCCAGGCCAGGCCGCACAGCAGCGACGCGAGGGTGAAGACGACCAGGCCGGCGCCGAACACCCGGCGGAAGCCGAGCCGGCCACCGAGCCGCGAACCGGTGATGATCAGCATCGCGTAGACGACGGTGTAACCGGAGACGATCGATTGCAGGCCCGCACCGCTGGTGTCCAGGTCGGTTCGGATCGTGGGACCGGCGACGTTGACGACCGAGGTGTCCAGCAGTGCCATGAACTGTGCGGTGAGCAGTGCCGTCAGCAGCAGCGGATGGGCGCGTCGCGCCGTGTCCGGCGCCGCGGTTGTGGTGGTCATGCCAGGAGCGTGCGGGCGGCACGATCCTGTTGCCGAGAGCCTGTCGATCCTGGTACCCGGAGCACCTGGCACCGGATCGAGACAGCGGCGAGGATGGCCGCATGAGCACCAACACCGCGAGCCGACGTACCGAACTGGGCGCGTTCCTGCGCAGCCGGCGCGAACGCCGAACCCCGGCGGACGTCGGCCTGCCGCCCGGTCTGCGCCGGCGCACACCGGGGCTGCGCCGCGAGGAGGTCGCGCTGCTCGCCGGCGTGGGGGTGACCTGGTACACGTGGCTGGAGCAGGGCCGTCCGATCAACGCGAGTGTCCAGGTGCTGGACGCGGTCGCCCGCACGCTGGGGCTCGACCCGGCCGAGCGCACCCACCTGTACCGACTCGCGCAGGTGCCCTGGGAGATCGAGACGCAGCCCGGGGCGGGACTGCCGGCGGAGATGCAGGAGATCCTGGACGGCCTGGTCCCCAATCCGGCCGCGGTCTACAACTCCCGCTACGACGTGCTGGCCTGGAACGAGGCGTACGCCAAGCTGTTTCCCAGCATGACCGAGGAGCCGATCGAGGAACGCAACGTGATCTGGGCCATGTTCACCTCTCCGGACGGCTGCAATCCGTTCCTCGATCAGGACTTCGAGGAGTTGCGGATGGTCGCCGAGCTCCAGGCCGCGTTCGCGCGGCACGTGGGCGAGCCGGAGTGGGAGGCGTTCGTACGTCGACTGGCGGGTTCGAGCCCGAAGTTCGCCCGACTGTGGGCGCGCCGCGAGGTCGGCTCGGGCAATCGGCACGTGAAGCGGATCCTGCACAGCGCGGTGGGCCGGATGGACTTCGCGGCCACCCGACTGCTGCCGACCGTGCCGGAGACCCGGATGATGGTGTACACCCCGGTCGACGACCTGACGCGCGAGCGCATGGCCGACCTGATGAGCCGGCCGGAGGCTCCGTGGTGCTGCGAGCACTGCCGGACGAAGCGGCGGCGGGCGCAGCAGGCCGGGGCCTCGCTCTCGGCCCCGGCCTCCGCTTCGATCCCTACCGCCGTTCCGGCTTGTGCTTCGGCTCAGATGTCGTAGGCGACGGTCACCGGCGCGTGGTCCGACCAGCGCTCGGCGTACGTGTCCGCGCGCTCGACGACGGCGGTGGTGGCCGCGTTCGCCAGGGCCGGGGTCGCCACGTGGTAGTCGATCCGCCACCCCGCGTCGGTGTCGAACGCCTTGCCCCGGTAGGACCACCACGAGTACGGCCCGGGGCCTTCGGGGTGGATCCGGCGCACCACGTCGTGCCAGTCGGCCGCGCCGAACAGTTCGGTGAGCCAGGCCCGCTCCTCCGGCAGGAAGCCGGACTTCTTGATGTTGCCCTTCCAGTTCTTGATGTCGTGCTCGGTGTGCGCGATGTTCCAGTCCCCGCACACCAGCGACTCGCGTCCGCCGATCGCCGCCGTCGCGCGCATCACCTTGAGGTGCGCGACCAGGTCGGCCATGAACCGGTTCTTCTCGTCCTGCTTGGGCGTCTCCGCCTCGCCGGTGGGCAGGTACAGACTGGCCACGGTCACCTTGGGCAGGTCGATCTCGATCCACCGCCCGGCCGTGTCGAACTCGGCCGACCCGAACCCGATCCGCACCGCCGACGGCTCGGCCCTGCTGTACACGGCCACCCCGGCCCGCCCCTTGGCCACCGCCGGCGCGTAGTAGGCGTGCCACCCCTTGGGGTCGCGCACCTCGTCGCTGAGCTGCTCGGGAGTGGCCCGAACCTCCTGGAGGCACACGACGTCGGCCTCGGTCGCGTTGAGCCATGCGGTGAAGCCCTTGCCGGCGGCCGCGCGCAGGCCGTTCACGTTGGCGGTGGAGACGGTGATCATCGGTGCAGATTAGCCCGTTTCGGGGTGGCGCGAGGCCGGGGGTCGGGGGTTGGGGCACCGGGGGCCGATGGGATCCATGGGGCCGATGGGCCGCGGTGATCGCAGCGGTCGGGCGGGTGCGCGCCGCGGCGCGGAGGTCTCGCGTGCTCGGCGTCGATGCGCTCGGCGTCGAGGGTGTGCGCCGCGGCGCGGGGGTCTCACCCGTACAGCGTGGCGTGCAGCGGCAGCCAGGCCGCGCCCGCGCAGCGGACGGCTACCTCGGCCGGGTCGACCCACTCGGCCGCGTCGCACTCGGAGTCGGGGTCCGGGTGGGTCGGCGCGCCCGGATCCGGCAGGCGCACGGTGTAGAAGGCCTGGAACGCCCGAGTCGGATAGCGGTATTCGGCCGGCGGCGTGGCCAGGAGGGTGATCCGCTGGCCGCCGAGCAGGGTGAGCCGGTCGGCGTTCAGCCGCAGCCCCGCCTCCTCCGCGAGTTCGCGCGCCGCCGCGCGCTCCGGGGTCTCCCCCGGATCCAGGTGCCCGCCGGGCACCTCCCAGCCCCGGCCCGGCCGGGCCACCCGGGTCAGCAGCGTGCGCCCGAGGCCGTCCAGCGCGAAGACGAACGCGGTGGTCACGGTGTAACCCTCGGGCAGGTCGGCACAGCGCAGGATGTCCATCCGGTGCGTGGTGGGGATCCAGGGCACGGTCAGCGATTCGAGCACGGTTGACGCCATGGGGCCATCCTTGCGGGCCGATCGGCGATCACACCGGTCGGGTCGACGCCGGCGCACGGCGTGCCGGCCCGTCCCCGTCGCCCGATGAGGTGCGATGGCACACGCGGGTCTGGATCGAAGGCGCGATCGGGTTCTACGATCGGCTCGGCGCGAGCCCGCCGCGAAAAGCTTCGCCACACGCTTCCCATGGGCCCCACGAACAGGGCACCTTAGGGTGTGCCACAGGTCGTCTTGGCCTACCTTAGACCGCCTTACCTCGCCTTAGGTCCGCCGGCCGCGGCTTAGGTATGGGATCGGGTCCGGGTGCCCGAATAGATGCGGCATCCGCCTCATGCCCGGACCCCCACTGGGGCGCGAAGCTGTTACCACGAGCCGGGGAGACCGGGTCGAAGTAACAGAAGGTGGACACAGTGATCGAGTACGAGCTGTACAAGAGCCGTCAGCAGGAGCTTCTCGCCGGTGCCGCCAACGACCGCATGGTCATGGCAGCCCTGCGCACCCGCCGCGCCGCGGCCAAGGCCCGTCGCGCCGAGCGGCGGCTGGAGCACGAGGTGGTGCAGAGCGCCGCCGCGACCGAGTCGGTACGCATGCGTCGGAACCTGCAGCTCCTCGCCCGGTGAGGACGGCGGTGACCCCCGACAGGCGGTCCGAACCGGCCGGGCGATGTAACCACCGGCCGCACGAACCGCGACAGTGCGAAGAGGCGACACCGAAACACCCCAGGCGACCCCGAGTGGACCTTGTCCCTCGGGGTCGCTGCACGTTCGGGTCCGCCGGCCCCGCCACACGTGGCACCCGACGAAACGTGTCGCCCGGCGATCACGCGCTCGATGGCGGACCGCTACCTTGGCGGCGTTCGCCGCACCACCGAACGCGATGACCCACCGAAACCACGATCCACCGCATCAACGACCCACCGAATCCATGAATGGGGAGACTCGGCCGATGAGCGTCGCGTTGTTCACCCTCGGCGGCACGATCGCGATGGCCGGGGCCGTCGGCTCGGGCGCCGGCACCGTCGTGGCCCGTCTCGACGGCGCGCAACTGACCGCCGCCGTGCCTGCCCTGGCGGACCTGGGTGTGCCGCTCGACGTGCGGGACGTACAGGCCGTGCCCAGTGGGAATCTGACGTTCACGCAGGTTCTCGACGTGGTCGCCGCCGCGTCGCGCGCCGTCGCCGAGGGCGCGCTCGGCGTCGTGGTCACCCAGGGCACGGACACGCTCGAGGAGACCGCCTACCTCGTCGACCTGGTCTGGCCGCACCCGGAGCCGTTCGTCCTCACCGGCGCGATGCGCAATCCGACGCTGGCCGGCCCCGACGGCCCCGCGAACCTGCTCGCCTCGGCCCGGGTGGCGGTCGCCGAATCGGCCCGCGGCCTGGGCGCGTTGGTGGTCCTCGGCGACGAGATCCACGCCGCGCGCCGGGTCCGCAAGACGCACAGTACGAGTACCGCCACGTTCCGCTCGCCCGACACCGGACCGCTGGGACACGTGATCGAGGGCACCGTACGGATCCTCAGCACGCCGCCGCGGCACGAGCCGCTGCCGATCCCGGAACCCGCCGCGCTCACCGCGGCCAAAGTGGCGCTGTACACGGTCACCCTCGACGACGACGGCGCGCTGCTCGTCGACCTCCCGGCCGACCAACGCGGCCTGGTGGTCGCCGCGTTCGGTGTCGGCCACGTCCCGGCCTCGCTCGCGCCCGTACTCGGCGCGCTGGCCGAACGCATTCCCGTCGTGCTGACCTCGCGCACCGGCGCCGGTTCCGTGTTGCGGCACACGTACGGTGCGATCGGCTCGGAGACCGACCTGCAACGCCGCGGCCTGATCAACGCGGGCCTGCTCGACCCGTACAAGGCTCGGGTGTTGCTGCGCCTGCTCCTCGCGTCGGGCGCGGATCGCGCCGCCGTGGTCGCGGGGTTCGCCGCCCACGGCTGAGTGTCGCCGCCCCCGTCCGCGGCGCCGGTCCGGTCCCGCCCGCCCACAGCCGCGGATCGACCCACCCGTCCAACGCCTGGGCCCACGCGTCCCGTTGCTCGCCCGACCGGCTCTCCCCCTCGATACGCCGCCGGCCGAGCCGGGTCGCCCGCGTGCGGATCGCGCCCGTCAGCCGTCGGCGGCGGACAGGAAGTGCCGGACGTCCGCCGCCAGCGCCGCCAACTGCTCCCCCGCCTCCAGCACGGTGGTCACGGACGCCGCCCACCCGCACGCGCCTATGCGCCGCGGTCGCAACTCCCAGGTCAGCGCGATCCGCCCGCCGGACCGGAAGACCGCCGTGACGGTGAGATCGCGATCGTCGGTGTGCCAGCGGCGCTCACCGTCCCAACCACCGAAGTCGCGGGCGAGGTCGGTCAGGAAGCCGTCTATCTCGGTTGCCTCGCCGGTCCAGCCGACCACGCGGTCCAACCGGGCGGCCATCCCGGGCGCGTGGATCTCGACCGTGTAGTGCACGAGCCGCGACGCGGTGTAGTGCGCGACGACCTCGTCGTCCGGACTGACCGCGCCCCGAAGGCGAATCCCGGTGTTCGGATCGTCGTTGCACCGCACGATCACGTCGTTCGGGCCGGACGATTCGGTCGGCTCGTTCGATTCGTTCGCCGCGTCGAAGTGGGGATGCATCCGCCGAACCGTAGGGCAGAGCACCCGTCGGCGTCATTCCGGTTACGAGTACTCGCGTGCGACCGCCCGAAGACCGGCACCGCGCGGCCGATTGGACGCCGGGTGACCCGAGGACTTCGGGCCCACCCGGGTGGGCCCGCTCAGCCGCGAACGCGCTCGACGCGGCCCTCGTCCCATACCGGGCCGTCCGTCTCGCGGACCCGGCCGTCCTGGCCGAAGACCATGAAGCGGTCGAAGGACGCCGCGAACCAGCGGTCGTGGGTGACCGCCAGCACGGTGCCGTCGAATGCCTCCAGGGCGTCCTGGAGCGCCTCGGCCGAGACCAGGTCGAGGTTGTCCGTCGGCTCGTCGAGCAGCAGCAGATTGGCGCCGGAGAGTTCGAGCAACAACACCTGGAACCGGGCCTGTTGGCCGCCCGAGAGGGTGTCGAAGGGCTGCTCGGCGCCGTAGGCCAACTCGTATCGGTCCAGAACCTTCGCGGCCCCCTCGCGGCCCAACCCGCTGCGGTGCTCGTCGCCCCGGCCCAGGATGTCGACCAGGGTCTTGCCCGCGAACTCGGGGTGGTCGTGCGTCTGCGCGAACCACCCGGGCCGTACCCGCGCGCCCAGCCGAGCCCGGCCGGTGTGCGCCACCGGCGCGATCACCGTGTCGCCGACCGGCTCGTGCTCGGCCTCGGGATCGGTGCCGCCGGCCGCGAGCAGGCGCAGGAAATGCGACTTGCCCGAGCCGTTCGAGCCGAGCACCGCGACCCGGTCGCCGTACCAGACCTCGGTGTCGAACGGCTGCATCAGGCCGGTGAGTTCGAGCCCCTCGGCGATCACCGCGCGTTTGCCGGTGCGGGAGCCGCGCAGCCGCATCTTGACGTCCTGTTCGCGCGGGATGTTCTGCGGCGGGCCGGCCTCCTCGAACTTGCGCAGCCGGGTCCGGGCGGCCTGCAACCGGGAGGCGAGGCCGTCGTTGTAGGCCGCCTTGTTCTTGTACATCAGGACCAACGCCTTGAGCTTGGCGTGTTCCTCGTCCCAGCGGCGGCCCAACTCCTCGAACCGCTCGAAGCGGGCGCGCCGTGCCTCGTGGTAGGTGGAGAACGAACCACCGTGGATCCACACGGTGTTGCCCGCCGCGCCGAGTTCGATCGTGACGATCCGGTCGGCGGCCCGAGCGAGCAGTTCGCGGTCGTGCGAGACCAACAGGACCGACTTCTGGGTCTCGCGCAGGGACTGTTCGAGCCAGCGCTTGCCGGGGACGTCGAGGTAGTTGTCCGGCTCGTCGAGGATCAGCACCTCGTCCGGACCACGCAACAGGGCCTCCAGCGCGAGCCGCTTCTGCTCGCCGCCGGAGAGCGTTCGCACCTCGCGCCACTTGGCGCCGTCGTAGGTGGTGCCCAGCGCCGCCTGACAACACTGGTCCCACGCGGGCTCGATGTCGTAGCCGCCCGCGTCGCCGAACTCGGCCAGCGCGGTGGCGTAGCGCATCTGGTGCTTCTCGTCGTCGTTCTCCATCAGCGCCAGCTCGGCCTCGTCGACCGCGCGCATCGCGTCCCGGATCCGCGGCGGGGCGAGCGAGACGAGCAGGTCACGCACGGTGGACGCGTCCCGGATCCGGCCGACGAACTGCGGCATGATGCCGAGCCCGCCGGTACGGGCGACCGCGCCGGTATCCGGTTTCAGCTCGCCCGTGATGATCCGCAGCAGTGTGGTCTTGCCGGCGCCGTTCGCGCCGATCAACGCGACGGTGGTGCCGTCGCCGACCCGGAAGGAGACCTCGTCCAGCAGGACACGCCCGTCGGGAAGGGTGAAGCCGACGGTGTTGACATCGATGTAGCCCATGGCGTGCGCGCGTCCTTCGTCCTGCGTTCGTCGGTGGTGGGTCCGAGGCTGCGTTCGGTGGTGGGTCCCACGGTCACTCCGAGGATGACACCCCTTCCTACCCGCTCGACCCCACCCGAGCCAACGCATTTCACCCTCCCGGGCCCTCCCGGGCCCTCCCGGGTCCGCCGAGACGGCACGCGACGATCACCGAAGGCGCACGCGCCATCACCCGACGGTTGCGACGAGTCCCCGTCGACCGGGAACGCGGCGGGAATCCTTTCGCATAGTGCGTCTCTTGCTTCGCGCATCGCGAGCTGGAACGGTGACGGCTCATCAGTTTCGGGGTTATCCAAGGAGTCGCGGTGGCGCACACGGAACCGCAGCAGATCGCCGGGCAGGTCGCCCGGGGCGAACGCAGTCCGCTCGAGTTCGGGGTGTTCCTGGCCCCCTTCCATCAAGCCGGGCGCAACCCGACCCTGATGCTGGAACAGGACCTGGCCCTGATCGAGCACCTGGACCGACTCGGCTACGCGGAGGCGTGGATCGGCGAGCATCACTCGGGCGGCTGGGAGATCGTCGCCTCGCCCGAACTGTTCATCGCGAGTGCCGCCGCGCGGACCCGGCACATCCGGTTCGGCACGGGTGTCGTCTCACTGCCGTACCACCACCCGTTGCACGTCGCGGATCGCATGGTGCTGCTCGACCACCTCACCCGAGGCCGGGTCATGCTCGGCGTCGGCCCCGGCCAACTCGCCTCCGACGCCCACATGTTGGGCATCGACACGGCGCGCCAGCGGGCCATGATGGAAGAGTCGCTGGAGGCGATCGTCGCCCTGCTGGCCGGTCGCGAGCCGGTGACCCGGGAGAGCGACTGGTTCACGCTGCGCGACGCCCGGTTGCAACTGCGGCCGTACACACACCCGTCGTTCGAGCTGGCGGTCGCCGCCACGTTCTCGCCCGCCGGCCCGCGCACGGCCGGACGGTTCGGCGCGGGCATGCTCTCGATCGCCGCGAGCCAGGAGGGCGGCTTCGACGCGCTCGGCACCCACTGGGGCATCGCGAACGAGGTCGCGCAGCGGTACGGACAGAGCATGGATCGGTCCAAGTGGCGACTGATGGGCATGATGCACATCGCCGAGACCGAGGAGCAGGCGCGCCGCGAGGTCGCCTACGGCCTCGAAGGCATCCAGAACTACCAGGCCAAGGTGCTGCCGATCCCGCTGGACACCGCGACGCCCCTCGCCGAGCGGATCGAACACGGCAACGCCACCGGGTCGTTCATCTGCGGCACGCCCGAGATGGCGATCCGTCAGATCGAGCGGTTGTGGCAGAAGTCCGGTGGCTTCGGCACCTACCTGTTCATGGGCGCCGACTTCGCGGACCCCGAGGCGACGAAGCGCTCCTACGAGTTGATCGCGCGCGAGGTGATCCCGTACTTCACCGGCGCCGCGTACGCCCCGCTCGCGTCCCAGGACTGGCAGGTGGGCCTCTCCGAGACCTGGCGCGACCGGACCGCGCAGGCGGTCGGCGGTGCGTTGAAGGACTACGAGAACACGAAGGGGAGCACGGCGTGAGCGAGCGGATCGAGGAAAGCGCGGCGGATCGGGGTATCGGGGTGGGGCGCGTCGCCGACAAGGTCGCACTGGTGACCGGGGCGGCGGCGGGCATCGGCCTGGCCGTCGCACGACGCTTCGCGGCCGAGGGCGCGTACGTGGTCGCGGGCGACATCGACGCGGCCGGACTCGCGGCGCTGGCCGAGGAGTTGGGCCCGGAGCGGTGCGCCACCCGGCTGTGCGACGTGACCGTCGAGGACGACGTGGCCGCGCTGGTACAGGTCGCCGTGGACGGCTTCGGCGGCCTGGACATCGCGGTGGCCAACGCGGGCGGCGGTACGGCGGCGGAATTGGCCGACCACGACTACGCGGCCTGGCGCCGCATCGTCGACCTGTGCCTGAACGGCGCGTTCCTGACCGTCAAGCACGCGGGCCGCGCGATGCGCGCCCGGGACGGCGGGGCCGGCTCGATCATCACCTTGGCCTCGCTCAACGCCGTCCAGCCCGGTCGGGGCATGGGCGCGTACTGCGCGGCCAAGGCCGGCGTGGTCGCGTTGACCGAGGTCGCCGCCCTCGAACTGGGACCGGCCGGCATCCGCGTCAACGCCGTGGCCCCGGGCCTGATCCGCACCCGGGCCACCGCCGGCATGTGGCATGTCCCGGGCGTGGTCGAGGAGTACGTCGAGAACGCCCCACTGGGCCGTTTCGCGGAACCCGAAGAGGTGGCCGCCGTGGTGCTGTTCCTCGCCTCCGATGAGGCGTCCTTCGTCTCGGGCAGCGTGTACGGAGTCGACGGCGGCGCCCGAACCCGACGCTATCCGGACTTGATCGGAGCCCTGGAGCGGTTGTCGAACGGATGACGCCGGCCGACGAGTGACGCCGGGCGGAGCGGGTGACGCCGGGCGCCCGCGGGACCGGCTCGGCCGCGGGTCGCCGTAGCGGTGACTACGCCCGATCGGGTCGGTTCCGACGGGCGCGCCGGATCGGTGATCAAGCGGCTGATCAGGGCCGAAAAGGGGCGCGGGGGTTCCTCTTCCGGATACTGACGATGCGTCATGTTTCTGATCGGTAATGGCGCTATCGCCTCCGAACGGTCGTGTCCGCGATCGGTTGGCAGCCTGCTACGGCCGGGTTCGACCTCTTCGATCCGAGACGGTTTTCCGGCCCCGGAGACGGGAAACCAAAGGGCACCGAACGGGACGGGAGGGGACCTGACACCCCCGGATGCGCGACGGCGCACCCCCCACCCCGTGGGTATCAAGGCGCCGGCGGTCGGGCCCACTCCCCCGTGCCCGACCGCCGGCCGCCGCCCCCAACCCGTCGCGACCGGCAAGCCGTCCACCGTGTCGGTCGGCCCTGCCTGCCGGCAGGATCGGGGTCGTGACCGGACGTCGAGCCTTCGAATCGCACCACCGGTGGATCAAGGGGTCGGTGATCCCCCTTGCGTGCGCTGCCGGATTCTGCGCGGCAGCCTTTCTGCCCGGGACCCCTCTCCCCTTGGCGATCTTCTGCTGGGTCTTCTTCGGCGGCCTCCCGCTGCTCGCCGCCGCCGCGAATTTCGCGACACGCAACACCGCGGTTTTTCGGGCCGATATCCAGGGCATCACGTTCGCCCGGCCGCCGCTTCACCGACACGGAACGCCCCGACGAATCCCGTGGCGCAACGTCGAGTACGTGGTCCTGTGGAACCCCTCGGCGTCGAGTCGCCTGGTCACGATCGGCGCCGCCGTCACACGCGGGGGCAAGAGCGACGTCTTCCCCGCATGGATGCGCCGATGGCGTCTCGTCCCCGGCGTTCCCACCATCCATGTCATGACCTCGTGGCAGGGGGCCGGCCCCGAGGATCGGGCGGGCCTGGCCGCCGCCTTCGCCCGTCTCGCGCCGGACACGCCTCTCCTCGACCTGTGCATCGATCCCGTGCCGCCGATGGAGCGCTTCCGCAAGCGGCTCCCGTGGGCCCGGCCGCGCCACTCGAACTGAACCCGGCGGCCCGTCGGAACCCTGGGGGCACGACGAGCCGATCAGCACCAGTACCCGAGGAGCCATCAGGGCCGCCGCCGCACCCTGTGCGACCCGGCAGCCGACCGATTGCGGCGCGTCCGCGGCGAGCCCGCAACCGGCCGACGCGATCGTGAACGACGCCACGCCGATCACGGCGCACGGGACGGGACGGCGGCGGCGCCGACGAACAGCACGCCGCTCACCCCGATGCAATCGATCAAGATCGCGCCGTGCGGGCGCATTTCGGCCGTCCGGTTGCCCGAACCCGCTCCGCCGCCGCCCGCCCGCGCTCAATGCACGTCGATGCCGCGCAGATGCCGCGTGTCGTTGTAGCGGATCGCGCGCGGACGCCCGTCGCGGACGCGCCAGCGCGAGATCGAGGCGTTGCCCACGGGATCGGTCCGCACCAGGCGATCGACGTCGGTCTCGGTGAGGCCCTCCAGGATGTAACGCAGCATCAGCACGGTCGCGTCGTGGCCGACGATCAGGACGTGCGCGCCCGGCGCCTCGTGCCGCAGGTCGGCCAGCAGCGTGCGCAGCCGCAGCGCCACGTCGGCGAGCGATTCGCCGCCGGGCGGGCGGTAGTACAGGTCGCCGACGCGGCGCCGACGCTCGGCCTCGTCCGGGTAGAGCTTCTCGATCGCGGCGGCCGTCCGCAGTTCCAGCACGCCCATCTCGCGGTCGCGCAGCCGTTCGTCGCGGCGCGGCGGGGGTAGCAACAGGCCCACCCGGGCGGCCTCGCGGGCGATGATGCGCATCGTCGAGCGGGCCCGGCGGTACGGCGAGACCAGCACCACGTCCGGCGTCTCGCCCTTGAGCGCGAGCCGACGCCCGACCGCGGCGGCCTGATCCTCGCCACGCGCGGTGAGCGAGATGTCGGCGTCGCGACCGGTCATCGCCGCGGCGAATTCGCCGAACTCCGCGTCCTCTTCCGATCCCCGACCGGCCCGGAAGGACCCGCCGGGGGCGTCGCCCGCGCCGGCGGCGGCAGCGGCGGTGGCCATGGCCGCGTTGGCGGTGCTCTCGCCGTGCCGCACGGCAACGATCTCGGCCGGCCCGAAGGGCGCGTTGTCCAACGTGCTGCCCACGGTGCCCCCAAGCTTCGTTCCCTCTCATGGTTCTCACCCCCGGGACCGGGCCGAAACGCGCCACCGGGCCACACCCCACATCCTCCGGCCGGTCGGCTCCGAACCCGGCCGCGCGAGGCGACGGGTCCGCACCGACCATCCGGTCGGCCCATCACACGAGACACGGCCGGACTTGTGTGATCATCCATCCGTGTGTCCGGATAATCTGACCGCATGATCGAACCTCGCGTCGCCCTCGTCACCTGCGCCGAGCTGCCCGACCTCGACCCGGACGATCGCCTGCTCGTCGAACCGCTGGCCGCTCGCGGTATCCGCGCCGAGGCCGCCGTGTGGAACGACCCGACGGTGGACTGGGCCGCGTACGACCTGGTGATCCTGCGCTCGGTCTGGGACTACCCGGCGCACCGCAAGGAGTTCGTCGAGTGGGCCGCGGGCGTGCCGCGCCTGGCCAACCCGGCGGTCGTGGTGGCCTGGAACACCGACAAGACCTACCTGCGCGACCTGACCAAGGCGGCCCTGCCCGTCGTCGAGACGATGTGGCTCGAGCCCGACTCCACCGTCACGCTGCCCACGTCCGGCGTGCACGTGGTCAAGCCCGCGGTCGGCGCCGGATCCATGGACACCGAGCGCTACGACCTGGCCGTCCCCGAGGAACGCGCGCTCGCCGCCGGGCACGCCACCAGCCTGCTCGCGGCCGGCCGGACCGTGATGGTGCAGCCGTACCTGGCGGCCGTCGACACGGTCGGCGAGTCCGCGCTCGTCTACTTCGACGGCGTCTTCAGCCACGCCGTCCGCAAGGGCCCGATGCTCGACGGCACCGCCGAAGAGGTCGACGGCCTGTACAAGTCCGAGCGGATCGACGCCCGCGAACCATCCGCCGCCGAACTCGCGGTCGCGGCCCGGGTGCTGACCGAGATCCCGGTCGGCCCACTGCTGTACGCGCGCGTCGACCTGATTCCCGACGCCGACGGCACGCCCACCCTGCTGGAACTGGAGCTGACCGAACCGTCGCTGTTCCTCGCCCACTCCGAGGGCGCCGCCGAGCGCTTCGCCGACACGATCGTCGCCGCGCTGCACCCGTAACCGGCGCCGCACCCGGGCCTTCGGCCCACCGCCGGCCGGGCACCCGTCGCGCGGGGCCCGACCACCCCGGTCGGGCCTCGCACGCACTCGGGCGGCCGGAAATCGCGTCGCCGCGCGAGTGCCGGCCGCGTACCGTGACAGCCGCGCATCCCACCGAAAGGCGAGCGACGTCATGACCGGCCGGAATCCGCAGGACCGCAAGCGCCTGAGCTACCTCAAGGACCGACGCAACGGTTACGGCGAGAACGACAAGAGCTCGCGCCGGAACATCCGTCGGAACAAGCGCGCGGTGCACAGCGCCAATCGCCGCCGCGAGCACCTGGTCCTCACCGCGCTGACCGGCGTCCGGGACGGCACCGGGGCCGACGCCGTCGAGGAAGGCCTGTTCGCGAAGCGCCCCAAGTCGTGGCGCAAGGCTCCCGACGAGCCGCTGGCCGAGGCGCTCATCCGCGGCTTCGAACGCCGCGTCCGCATGGGCATCGAGGACGGCACCACCGCCGACCGCCGCATCCACCACATCCGACGCCGCCTCGCCCGCCCCACCGCCGACTGACCGACACCGCGGCGATCGCGACAAGCGGCCCGACACCGCGAGTCGTCCCCCCGCTTCGTCGCGCCCCTCCCCTGGCCCGATCCGGCTCGGCCGGACGGCGGTATCCGATCTGTACGGCCTCCCGGTCCGGGAGACGATGGACCGATGAAGCACGACATTTCCCTCGAGTGGGACGGCGATCCCGCGGCCGAGGACCGGCGGGCCACGGAGGTGTACGCCTCGGTCGGCCTCCCGGCACCGGCACCGGCGGGCACCGACGCCGGCCCCGACGCCGGTGGGTCCGGTGATCGCATCGGCACCGTCGGCGCGCGCCGCGCCGGCCGACTGCTCGGCTGGGTGAGCATCTACGGCGACGGCGAGTCCGGCGTCGCCGCCCAGGGTGAGCGAGCCGACCGGCTCGCCCGCCGGCTGGTCCGGGGGTCCTATGCCGGGAATCCTCCCGCGACCGCCGAGGAACGCGCCGCGTTCGTGTCGATGTACCGGCGCGCCGCCGAACAGGCCCGCGCGGTCGGCGCCCGGGTGTTGCACTGGAGCGGTACCGACACCGGGCCGGAGGGCGACGCGGCCCGGGCGCTCGCGGCCCGGGTCACCGGGGAGATCGCCCGGATCTGGACGGTCGACCCACACGGCTGGTGGCCTCCGGGCGGGCTACCCGCGATCCGCGTACGCGCCCTGCCGCCGCCCCGCGTGGGCCTGATCGGCGAGGGCGCCGAACTCACCGTCGACATCGCGGACGGCCGGGCGTACCTCAACGCGGGCGAGGCGATCACCGCCCCCGGCGTCGCGGCCGACATCCTCGGGGCCGTGGTCGCCGAACTGGTCGACTCGCTCCGCCGCGAGCACCCGGACGTACACGAGCTCGCCGTGTTCGAATTCGACGGCGACACCGAAGGCGCCGTCCGCCAAGCCCTCCCGCTCGCCGGCCTGCGCATCGAACACCGCGTCCTCGACTTCGAACTCCCCCTCGCCTGAACCTCGAAGCCCCGCCCCGCCCCCGGCTCCACATCCCGCAGGCGTGAACCCCCCGCCGCGGTCCCCGAATCCGGCGCCCCCACGTCGACGGGCCGCCGCGCCGAAACACGACGTGACGCGGCGGATCGAACCACATCGATCCGCCGCGTCACGAGCGCCCTCGCCTGCTCACCGGCCACGCCGCGACCGCACGCACGATCGCGACCGCCACCGCGTCACGTCCTTCGGTAGGTCGCGACGGACGCTCCGTGCTCGAGCACCGTGCCACCGGTACGGGTGAACGCGGTGACCTCGAACCCGCCGGACAACATCGGGATCCCGGTGCCCATCAGGATCGGGTAGGTCTTGATCACCAGTTCGTCGATCTCGGCCATCAGGCTCCCCGCCAGGCGCCCGCCGCCCGCGAGCCAGATGCCCTTGCCGGTCGACTCTGCCTTCAACTCGCGGACCTTGGCGACCGGGTCGCCGGCGATCAGCGTCACCTCGGGGTCGGGGCTTTCGGTGATGCTGTTGGTGACCACGTACGTGCGCAGGTGGCTGTACGGGTTGGTGATGCCCTCCCGGAGCGCCGGATCGTACGTCGCGCGACCCATCACGATCGTGTCGAAGTGCCGGAACTCGGCGTCCGGCGCAACCCCCACGTGCGGAGCCACATGCCCCGGGAGCGTCTCCGGATACTCGGAGACCAGGTGTGCCAGGACGTCTTCGCCGACCGGGAAGAAGTCGACGCTTCCGTCCTTGCCGGCGATGAAGCCGTCGAGCGAGGTGCCGACGAAGTACGTGAGCTTTCGCATGCGAACTCTTTCCGTAGTGATGCCGAGCGGGCCGAAACGGCTCGGCCGCCCGATGATGACTACAGTTATAGTACTTCGGATGTAGTGGTTGCAAGCTCTCGCTCGAAACTCGTCCGCCTCATCCGTCTCACCCTGGAAAGCCCGCCCGACCCAAGCCCCCGTCCCGTCACCACGGCCGCGTGTCCGTCCCCGGCAACGGACGCAGACCCGGCCAGGCCGCCGCCATTCGCCCGCGCAGCCGCCGCGCCAGCTCACCCAACTCGCGCAACGGCTCGGTCGCCGTGTCGGCGACCACACCGAGGCGGTGTACCAGGCGCTCGCGTGCCGAGACCGGACCCCACGTGAAGTCCTGCACCGGCACCCGGGCCAACTGGTCGACCCGTTCCCGATGGGCCCGTTCGACCAGCGCGTCGCCGCGGATCAACCAGCCCGCGCACGCGTCGGCGATGTCCGTCCGCGGGTCGATGGCCCGTCCGGTCCGCGCCCGCCACGTCGACGCGTACACCGCCTCCACCTCGGCCAACGGTGTGCCGGTGACCGACATCGCGCACCAGCAGGTGGGGAACCCGATCCGGAAGTAGGCGAGTTCCACCAGCCCGTCACCGAGCGCGGCCTGCTCGAAGTCGACGAACCGCACCCCGTCCGCGGTCCGCAGATCGTTACCCGGACACGGGTCACCGTGCAGCAGGGCATACCGACCGACCGGCTCCAGCCGGGTGAGCAGCGCGGCCAACTCGGCCGGTACGCCCGCCGGGATCGCCACCTCCAGCGTCGTGGCCAGCGCCAGGAACGACTCGGCGTCCGCGGCGGTGGGCGGGCGCCACGCGGGCAGCGCCTCGGCGTCCGCCACGCCGGTGAGCGCGTGCAGTCGGGCCAACGCGTCGGCGTACCCGGGCATCCAGTCGTCGATGCGGCCCAGGTCGTCGAGATGTTCGAGCACCATGACGCACGCGTCGGGATCGGTGGCGAGCACCTCGGGACCCACCGGCCCCCGCGCGGCCAGCCGCAGCCCCGCGACCTCCCGCGCGAACCGCTCGGACGCGCCGTAGCGGTGGTCACCCGCCCCGATGATCTGCTTGACGATCGCCCGCTCGCCGCCGAACTCCACCCGCCACACCCGCGAACGCGGGCTGCTGTCCAGGAGTTCCGCCCTCTTCGGCGGGCCCAGCGCGGCCCGCAACGTGTCACCGATCGGCACTAGTTGGATTCCCATGGATCCGACACCCTACCCAGGCGCCACCACACCGCCCCGACCGTCGCGCCGCCCGACCGAGCCCCCGGGACGGCTCCGCGCACCCTGCCGAGAGCATGAACTCCCGGCCGAGCCGCGCGGGCCGGCAGACTTGCCGGGTGGAGATCAACGGCACACCCGCGCATCCCGACGACCTCGCCGCGCTGGCTCTGTCGAACATCGGGCATTTCACGTCCATGCGGGTCGAGAACGGCCGGGTGCGCGGCCTGGACCTGCATCTGGCCCGGCTGGTCCGGGACTGCCGCATCGTGTTCGACGCCGACCTGGACCCGGACCGCGTCCGGACCCTGGTCCGTCGGTTCACCGCCGGTCGAAACGAGGCGTTCGTGATCCGGGTGACCGTCTTCGATCCGGCGATCGGCCTGGCCGACCCGGCCGCTCCGGCCACGCCGCACATCCTGGTCGGCACCCGGCCGGCCGGGCCCCTGACGATGCCGCCGCTGCGGGTGTTGCCGCTGACGTATCGACGCGATCTGCCGGAGGTCAAGCACGTGGGCCTGTTCGGCCAACTGCGCCAACGCCGCCGGGCGATGCTGGCCGGCTACGACGACGCGCTGTTCGTCGAGCCGGACGGTCGGATCTCGGAAGGCGGCACCTGGAACATCGGCTTCGTGGTCGCCGACCGCCTGATCCGCCCCGACGCCCCGTGCCTGCGCGGCGTCACCGCCGACCTGCTCCAGGCCCACCGGCCCGCTCCTACCCGGCCCGTTCACATCGGCGAACTCGCGCCGATCCAGGCCGCGTTCGCGACCAACACGGCCATCGGCGTGCGCCCGATCAGCGCCATCGGCACACACGTACTGCCCACCGACCACCCGCTCCTGGCCACCCTGGCCGACACCTATCGCGCCATCCCCGGCGACCTCGTGTAGACCCGCTCGGCCCGCCGGCACGCCCGGCCCGGTCGCCCCCGGTCACGGAAAGTCGAAGAACCTGATCCACCAGGTCGGCCCATCCTCGACGGTGTAGTGGTCCGCGAGCCGGCTCACCCCGTCGTACGTGCACCGCAGCAGATCCTCCGGGACCACCGTGTAGCCGAGGTCGTCCAGCGCGGCGGCGACGCGGTCCGCATCCGCCGGCGACACGTACGCGGGCGCCGCGCCGACCGGGTTGTCGTCCGGCGCACCGACGCTCGTGGCGACCAGGTCGCCGAAGTTGCTGACCACGAGGGTGATCCGCCCGCTCCCCGCCAACGCGCTCGCGGGCACCACGATCGCGCCGTGCCGACTCGCCGCCCGCGCCTCCCCCTCCACCGCACAGTGGCACGCGAAGTCCGTCTCCAGCCGCTCCACGAGCCGATCGAAGCGCTCGCGCGTGGCGACCGGGTCGTAGTCCGGCGGGACGGTCAGGTGCTCCGGATGGTCCAGGGCACGCAACAGTGTCCAGGCCTCGTCCTCGTCAAGCGTCATGTGCGTGTCCACCGATCCATGCGGCGCGCGGCGCCTGCCCATACCCGGGTGCGCACTCGGGCACACCTCCAACCGCACACACCCGGAACGCCCTCACCCATCCGTCGTGCCCCCTCACGTCACCCCGCCTCACCTCACCGATCCAACGCATGCCCCCTGATCCGCTCGGCTCACCCACCCCGCATCAACTCCGCCGCCACACTCGCCGCCCGACCCCACCCACCTCGGCGACGAACATGTCCGCTCCCACGATGTCGAATCATCCCGCCGCAACCGCCCGCGTCCTCGCAGATGCCCCGACGGCCGCTTCGGTGCGAAGATCCTGCCGCCGCGGCACCGGCGTCCCGGCGATCGGCACACGATCGCCCCGGCTTGGGGTGGGGTGGGGGTGTCCGGCACGCTGTGGGTTCGTGTATCCGTTCCAGATCTGGTGGTGAATCCGGCATGACCGCCTTGGACCCGGCCATACCCGAGTCGGTCGACCCCGTGCGGGTGGACCGTTCGGGGCTCCAGCGGCGGACCGTGCGCACGCTGATCGCCGCGCAGGTGGTCGGCGGGGTGGGCATGGGTTCCGCGTTGACCGTCGGCGGGCTGCTCGCCGAGGATCTGTCCGGATCCAAGAGCTGGTCGGGCTTCGCGACCACCGCGATCACGCTGGGCGCGGCCGTGTTCGCGATCCCGATGTCGCGGGCCGCGTCCCGGTACGGGCGGCGGGTCGCGCTGACCGCCGGGTGGGGGCTCGCGGCGCTCGCGGCCGGCGGGGTGATCCTGGCGGCGGTCCTGGAGTGGTTCCCGCTGCTGATCGCCGCGCTGCTCGTGTTCGGCGCCGGTACCGCGGCCAACCTCCAGTCCCGGTACGCCGCGACCGATCTCGCCGACGACGCGGGCCGGGCCAAGGCGTTGTCGATCGTGGTGTGGTCGACCACCGTGGGCGCGGTCCTGGGCCCCAACCTGAACGAGCCGGGCGCGGTGGTCGGCCGCGCGGTCGGCCTGCCGGAGTTGGCCGGGCCGTTCCTGTTCTCGATCGTGTCCTTCGGCGGCGCCGGCGCCATTCTGTGGGTCGCGCTGCGCCCGGATCCGCTGCTGATCGCCCGCGCCGACCTCGGCGACCGGCAGCCGCCCCGGGGCAACCTGCGCGGCGCGCTCGGCGTGATCCGCCGGGCGCCGCGCGCGATGCTCGGGCTGGCAACGGTGGCGTTCGGGCACGTGGTGATGGTGTCGGTGATGGCGATGACACCGGTGCACATGAAGGATCACGGCACCGCGCTGACCCTGGTCGGGCTGACCATCAGCCTGCACATCGCCGGGATGTACGCGCTGTCGCCGGTGGTCGGCTGGGCCGCCGACCGGTTCGGCCGGATCCCGGTGATTCTGGGCGGCCAGCTCGTCCTGCTGCTCGCGGTGTTCGTCGCCGGTACCTCCGGTCACTCGACGTGGCGCACCATGGTCGGGCTGATCCTGCTCGGCTTCGGCTGGTCGTGCTGCCTGGTCGCGGGCTCGGCGCTGCTCGGCGAATCGGTGCCGGCCGGCGAGCGACCGGGCGTGCAGGGCGTTTCGGACCTGCTGATGAACCTGGCCGGCGCGGCGGGCGGCGCGGTCTCGGGTTCGGTCCTGGGCCTGGCCGGCTACGGCGGCCTCAACCTGGTCGCGGGCTTCCTGACCGCGCCGGTGTTGTGCGTCGCGGCGGGCTTCGCACTGGGCCGCTCCCGGCGCCCGACCGCCTGAACCCCGCGCCCCGGGACGAGCACGGGCGCGTGCCGCACCCGACCCGCCCGGACCCCGGTGATCATCCGCCTCGGATGGCCCGCCCGGGTCGTGGCCGATCCGCGATCCCCATATGTTTGGACAAAATGTGCCAAATGGTCGCGGGTTTCCTGCCCCGGCCTTCCCGGAAGGGGCAACCATGGTGCAGCGGGTGGTCGTCGTCGGAGCAGGATTCGCCGGGTTCGAAACGGTGCGAAGGCTGGAACGCTCGCTCGGTCCACGCGAGGCGGAGATCGTCCTCGTGAGTCCGATGGACTACATGGTGTACCGGCCGCTGCTGCCGCAGGTCGCGGCGGGCGTACTGTCCTCGCGCACTACGGCGGTGCCGCTGCACCGGATGTTCAAGCGCACCCATGTGCTGCCCGGCGGCGCGATCGGTGTGGACCTGGCCGCCAAGGTGTGCGTGGTGCGCAAGATCTCCGGCGAGATCACCAACGAGCACTACGACAAGCTCGTCCTGGCACCGGGCAGCGTGACCCGCACCTTCGACATCCCGGGCCTGACCACCTACGGGCACGGCATGAAGAACCTGGCCGAGGCGGTCTATCTGCGCGACCACGTGATCGCCCAACTCGAGATCGCCAACTCCAGCATCGACCCGGCCGAGCGTGCCTCGCGCTGCCAGTTCATCGTGGTCGGCGGCGGCTACGCGGGCGTGGAGACCGCCGCGTGCCTGGAGATGCTCACCACCAACTCGCTCCGGCACTTCCCCCGCCTGGACCCGGCGCAGGTGCGCTGGATGATCGTCGACGTGGCACCGCGCCTGATGCCCGAACTCGGCGAGAACCTGGGCAAGGCCACGCTGCAGATGCTGGCCAAGCGCGGCGTGGACGTGCGGCTCGGGATCAGCGTGCGGGAGATCACCGAGGACTCGGTGACGCTGACCACCGGTGAGAAGCTGCCCTGCCGGACCCTGGTCTGGACGGCGGGGGTCACCGCGAGCCCGCTGATGGGCACGATGGGCGCCGAATTGATCCGCGGCCGGCTCGCGGTCGCCGCCGACCTCGCCGTGCCCGGTCACCCGGACGTGTTCGCGCTCGGCGACGCCGCGGCAGTGCCGGACCTGGCCAAGGGCAACGGCGCGATCTGCCCGCCCACCGCGCAGTACGCGCACCGGCAGGCCAAGGTCGCCGCCGCCAACGTGGTCGCGTCGCTGCGCGGGCAGCCGATGAGCCCGTTCCGGCACAAGGACCTCGGTCTGGTCGTCGACCTCGGCGGCACCCAGGCGGTGGCCCGACCGCTCGGCTACGAGATGCGCGGTCTGCCCGCGCAGGCGATCACCCGCGGCTACCACCTGATGACGGTGCCCTCGATCCGGGCCCGCACCCGGGTGCTCTCCAACTGGATCCAGCACGCGTTCGCGGGCGACGACCTGGTCCGACTGGGCTTCATGTCCGATCAGGACGGCCGGATGGGCAACCTGGAGAAGACCGACGCCTACCTCTCCCCGAACGAGGTCACCGCCCGCACCGGATCGCGCGCCGCACACCCGTAGACACCCCCTCGGGTAGCGCCCGCACCGCACGCCGGTCACCGTACGGACCTGCCCGACGGAGAACGGCCACCCCGACGAGGACGCGGGTCCGCCCGAGCGGCCCGCGCGGGTGCGCACCGGCGCCGGGACGCCGTGCGGGGTGCCGGATCCCGCCCTGGCGGGTACACGTGGGCCATGAGCGACGAGCGCACGGCGGCCCGCCTGCGGATGGCGCTGGTGGAGCGGCTGCGCCTGACCGGGAGCATACGCACCGAGGCGGTCGCGGACGCGATGTCCCAGGTGCCGCGCGAGGTGTTCACCCCCGGGGTGTCCTCGCTGGAGCGCGCCTACGAGGACCGGGTCGTGGTGTTGTCCACCGACGACCGGGGACTGCCGGACAGCACGGTCAGCCAGCCGGCGATGGTCGCGCTGATGCTCGAACAGCTCGCGATCCGGCCGGGGATGCGCGTGCTGGAGATCGGCACCGGAAGCGGGTACAACGCGGCGCTGCTGGCCCGGTTGACCGGGGTCGAGGGCGAAGTGGTCAGCATCGAGGTGTCCGCCGATCTGGCGGGCGCGGCCGCGCGACGCCTGGCCGGGCTCGGGGTGCACGTGGACGTGCGGGCCGGGGACGGCTGGGAGGGGGTCGCGGATCGCGCGCCTTTCGACCGGATCGAGGCCACGGTGGGGGTCCCGGACCTGCCGCCGGCCTGGGTGGCGCAGCTCGCGCCGGACGGGGTGCTGGTCGCCCCGATGTGGCTGCGGCCGGGCCTGGAGTTGGCCGTCGCGTGGGAGCGCGCCGCGGACGGGACGCTGACCAGCGTGTCGGTCTCCCGTTGCGGATTCCTCCAGTTGCGTGGCCCGCACGCGGGGCCGGGGCGCACCCACGCGCTGACCGGCGATCTCGCGGTGATCGGCGAGGATCTGCCGCCGGCCGCGCTGGACGTGTTGCGCGTTCTGCTCGACCACGGCGCGGTGGACGCGGGCCCGGTACTGGGTCCGGTGGACATGCGGCTGACCGGATTCGCGTTGGCCGAACCGCGCTCGGTGTTGTTCCTGGGGCATCCGGGCGACGGGCTGACGTGGGGCCTGTTCGACCCGGAGCGGCCCGCACTCGCGGTGCTCATGCGCGACCGCATCCTGGTCTACGGCGACCGCGACGCGGCGGTCGACCTGTACTACGGCGTGGCCGGCGCACCGGTGGTGAACGCCGACCGGCTGCGGCTGGAGGCGGTCCCGGTGGGCACCGACTTCCCGCACGCGCCGGACGCGGGTGGCCGGGCGTGGACGGTGGAGCGGGAGCACTACCGGTATCGGCTGACCGAGATGTGAGCCGAACGCCGCCCGCCCACACCGGAACCCGGCCGGGCGGGCGCCTCGGCCGCCCGGCCCTACCTGGGGGTGCGCAACAGGCAGAACTCGTTGCCCTCGGGGTCGGTCAGCACATGCCAACCGCACTCGCCCTGGCCGATGTCGGCGGGCTTGGCGCCGAGCGCGAGCAACCGGGCCAGTTCGCTCTCCTGGTCCGAGCCGATCGCCGGGCTGACGTCCATGTGCAGCCGGTTCTTGACCGTCTTGCCCTCGGGAACCGGCTGGAACAGGATCGTGGGCAACGACCCGTCGGGCGCGCTCAGCTCGATGTCCTCGCCATCGACGGTGAGGTTCCAGCCGAGCACTCGGCGCCAGAACTCGGCGATGGCGGGCACGTCGTGCGCGTCGACGACGAGTTCGGAGAACACGGCGGGCATGACGACTCCTCGGTGCGGGCGGGGAGGGAGGGGTGGGAGGGGTGGGACGCGTCCCCAGTCACTGGGGCGGCAGTGCGCGGACCACCTGCCCGAAGCGGGCGGACCCGGTCAGGGACGCGTGCTCGGGTCCCCGCCAATTGACCTCGAGTTCCTCCAGGATGCCCTCGTGCCACCAGAACATGCCGGTGGACAAAGGCTGCTGATCCCGCGTCAGGCCCTGGGCGGTCTTCAGCACGAAGCCCGCCATGCCCAGTGTGCGCTGCGAGTTCAGCGGCAGCGCGAGCAGTCCGTTGTCGATCGGCGGGACGACCAGCGCGCCCGCGCGCAGCGGGTCGCCGAGCGCCTCACCGAGCCGGAACAACTGCGCGGAGCCGGGCCAGCTCTGGCCGAGCAGCGAGTGCAGGGTCGTGCCGGTGGAGATCTCCATCGGCGTGCCGCTGAAGCTCTCCATCCGCAGGTTCGTCGCGGCCTGGAGCCAGACGTCCTCGACCGCCATCCCCCAGTGCTGCACCATCGGCGTCTCGATCGTGACGGCGGTGCCGTCCGGGCCCTTGACGCACGCCACCGCGAGGATCTCGCCGCGATCGCCCAGCGGCCACACCATGCCCTGCGTGCCCAGGTGCGGACCGGGCCGGCTGATCATCAGCCGCAGGTCCTGCCGAATGCGATCCGGCGGCGCGCTCATCAGGACGCCGCGCACGTCCTGCCCCCAGGCGGCGTTCTGCTGGTTGCGGGACTGGCGACGAAACAGCGCCACGGAAGGCTCCTCGTACGGGGTGGCGGGCGGGCCTGACAAGTCATAGTCAACACCCCCCGGCCCGCGCAACATCACGCCGTACCGCCGGCGTCCGTACGACGGGCCGGACCGGGGTCACCGCCCGGGTGCGCGGGCCCCGTCCGCGCCGTCCGGCTCACGCCTGGCGGGTCGGCAGGATCACCATCTGGCGCAGGTTCACGTGTCGCGGCCGGGTCGCCACGTACGCCACCAGGTCGGCTACGTCGGTCGCGGCGAGGCTGCCGATCGTGTCGAACATGGCACCCAGTTGGCCGGCTTCGCCCAGCTCCGCGTTGTCGATGTGCGAGCCCAGCTCGGTGTCGGTCAGGCCCGGCTCGATGTTGGTGACCCGGACGTCGCGCGGGCCCAGTTCACTGCGCAGGGAAGCGGACAGGTGGGTCAGCGCGGCCTTGGTCGCGCCGTACACGGCGTAGTTCGGGAAGGTCACGTGTGCGCCGATCGAGGAGATGTCGACCAGGTCGGCGGTGCGTCCGTCGGCCGCGGCGGCCACCAGGTCGGCGGTGAACGCGCGGATGATCCGCAGCGCGCCGGTGATGTTGGTGTCGATCATCCGGGTCCACTCGTCGATCCGGCCGTCGTCGACCGGGTTGGGCAACATCACCCCGGCGGAGTTGACGACCAGGTCGACCCGGCCGAGTTCGGCGTGGATCCGCGCCGCGCCGGCGTCCACCGAAGCCTGGTCGGTGACGTCGACCGCGACGGCGAGCGCGGTGCCGCCGGCGGCGGTGATCTCGGCGGCCAGTTCCTTGAGCCGATCCTCGCGGCGGGCGAGCAGCGCGACATGCGCGCCGTGGGCGGCGAGCAGGCGCGCGGTCTCGGCGCCCATGCCGCTGGCGGCTCCGGTGACGACGGCGATCCGACCGGCGAGTGCGGTGTAGCTCATGGGAGGACTCCTGTGGAGGCGGTGCGCGAAAACCAGGCGCGGAAGCGATGCGGGGAGACGATCCGGGGCGGGTGCCCCGTCGACGGCACCTACCTTGCCCGCGTTCGGCGAGGGCACCCAGAGCTCACGTTTTCCTGGGTCTGCCCGTACCACCTCCGGGCGGTCCGCGCCGGCCGCCGATACGTCGGCGGCTAGAGTCCGGGCATGAGTGACGCGTCCTTCGAACAGCTCGGCGACTTCCTCCGTGCGTGTCGGGCTCGGGTCGGGCCCGAGGATGTCGGGCTGCCGGTATTCGGTCGCAAGCGGCGCGTGGCCGGGTTGCGGCGCGAGGAGGTCGCGCAGCTCGCGGGGGTGAGCGTCGACTACTACGTGCGACTGGAGCAGGGTCGGGGGCAGCATGTCTCGGACGCCGTCCTGGACGCGATCGGACGCGCGCTGCGGCTGGACCCCACCGAGTACCAGCACATGTGGGATCTGGCCCGGCCGACCCGGACGAGTGCTCGGCAGGTCGCGCCCTCGACGGCGCGGCCGGGCGTACAGGTGCTGCTGGACCGGATCGACGCGCCCGCGTTCGTCCTGGGCCGGTGCATGGACGTGTCGGCATGGAATGCGGCCGCCGACGCGGTGATGGGGCTGAGCGCGATGGCACCGCACGAGCGCAACATGGCGCGGCACACGTTCCTGTCCGCCGACGCGGCTCGCTTCTACCCGGATTGGGAGCGGGTCGCCGCCGACACGGTCGCCTTCCTGCGTCTGGACGCCGCGCGCCACTCCCCGGACACGCGGATGGCCGCGCTGGTCGAGGAGTTGTCCGCCGGCAATCCGCGCTTTCGGCCGCTGTGGGACGCCCACCAGGTGGCCGAGAAGACGCACGGCACCAAGCGGCTACGCCCCGCCGACGGCAGCGTGCTGGACACCGCCTACGAGACGTTGTCCTTTCCGGGCGACCCCGATCTGCTCCTCGTCGTCTACACCACGGCCCCGCGGGTCCGGACCGCGCCCGCCGAGTTGTCCGCGACGGCCGCCCGGAACTGAGTCCCGCCCGGCCCCGAAGGCCCGCGCGAATCCGTGGATCCGCTTCACTCGCTCAGCTCCCGTTCCAGGGGGACCCTGAAGCGCGGCGTCACGCACGTCCCGGACAACCACGACGTATGCCGGGCCGCCTCGGCCTCGATCGCCTTGACCGCCTCCGGCGGGAGGTCGACCAGCGCGCGCCAGACGACTTCACCGTCGGCACGCGTGGCCCACCCGCCGACGACGCGTCCGTTCCACCACACGGTCGGGCCGATGTTGCCCATCCGGTCGAACAGGCGCTCGCGCAGTTCGGGGGTGATGTACCAGTCCCGTTCCTTCCAACCCATCGGCGTGGCGTCGAGCGCGGGCAACATCACCGCCCACGGCTCCGGTGTCGGGCCCGGCGCCTCGTCGCCGGGCAGCACGTACCCGACGCTTCCGTCGTCCAGGCGCACCTCCGTCGCGCGCACCGCGGCGAGCGCGTGTCGGGTGTCCGTGAGCGTCCATCCGGTCCACCACTTGAGGTCGTCCAGCGTCCCGGGCCCGAACGCGGCCAGCCATCCGCGCACCAGTTCGGCCTTGGCCTCGGTCTTGCCGATCTCCGGCAGCGGCGGCGCGATGGTGTATCGGAACCGGCTGGACAACCACGACCCCTGCGGCCTGGCCCGCACGATCCTGCCCTCGCAGGAGAGCGTGAACAGCAGCCGTGTGGACACCCCTTGGTTCGCCTCGTACGGCTTGCCGACCGCCACTCGGATCTGGGTGCGCAACAGCGGGACCACTTCGCCCAGTTGCATCGCGGTGGCCTCGCCCATCCCGGTGAGCGCGGCCACGGTGTCGGCCTCGACCTTGTCCAACCACGCCTCGTCGTAGCCGCCGGACGCCAGGAACTGGAGCATCACCCGGCGCTGGGTGATCGCGACCGCGTCGGTGCTGGAACGCTGGACCACGTGCACGATCTCGCGCGGAACCACGTAGACCGTGCGCCGCATGCCGGGCATCCGCACCAGCGTCCGGTCCTCGTACAGCGCGCGTTCCACCTCGGCCGACGACGGCTCGACCAGGCGCGCGCAGGTGGACACGTACACCGTCGCGGGGTCGGTGGCGTGCAGCAGGAGCACGGCGCGGGCCGCGTCCTCCGCCCTCGCGGCTCGCGCGCCGGGCGCCAGGCGATGCCGAATGCCCAAACGCGCTCGTCGTTCGTCGTCGGTGATCCGTGGCAGCGCAGAGGTCATGCGCCGACCATAGGGGTCCGAGACGACATGTGGCCGGGAATCATACGGCGCGGCGATTCGGGATCGCTTTACCGTGACGGGGTCGATACACGGAAGAATCGAGTATCGGGTTCCGCCCGTACCACCGCACGTTTGCGTGAAGGAGTCACCATGCCCTCTGGGGGATCGTCCCGGTTCGATTGGCGTCGTATGACGCTCGCCCGTCGGGCGGCGAGCCCGGGTGGTCCGCGCCCCCCGAAACCCGGGAACGGGCTGGTGATCGGGGCGGTGATCATCGGGGCGATAGTGATCCTCGCGTGGTGGCTGCTCTCCTCCGACGGGAGCGACAACGGCAAGAAGTCCGCCTCGGCGACGGCGCTGCCCAACGCGTCCGGATCGGGGAACCCGTCCGCGAGCGGCAGTGGCACCGCGGTGCCCTCGCCCACCTCGACGGCCAAGCTGGCGGTCATCGCACGCCAGGCGATCGGCCTGGAGATACGCGAGAAGCCGGGCAAGGGCAAGACCATCGCCGAGGTGAGCGCGGGCACCGAACTGACCGCCACCTGCCGGGCCAAGGGCTCGAACGTCTACGGCTGGCGTGGCGGCAAGAGCGATCAGTGGGTGCTGGTGACCACCGGACAGGGCGCCGGCTATGCGCCCGAGGCCTGGTTGGAGACGACCGGCTCGGCGAAGGACCTGCTGCCCGTCTGCTGACCCGAGGGTGCCGGTACGGACCGCCGGATCCGGTGGGCCGGCCGCCGACCCCGCGCGCGCTCGCGGCCGATCAGCCACGGGCTCAGCGGGGTCCGCGAGACCAGCCAGGCGAATCCGGCGGATCCGATCGCGACCACGGCGACCAGCGCGGCGGTGTCGGCGACGGGCGACCACGGCAACGCGGCGGCGAACCCGCTCAGTTCCAGCAACCGCAGGATCATCGGGTGCACCAGGTAGACCCCGAAGGCCAGTTGCGCACCGAGCGCGGCGGCGGCGCGTCCCGGGAACGGGGTTCGGGCCCGCTCCCAGCGGGTGGCGACGGCGTACAGCGCGAGCACCGCGAACGGCCCCCACAACAGGCTCACCGGCTGGGTGGCGATCGAGGCGGTCGCGGTGTCCCGACCCGCGGCCACGGTGTGTCGGTACCACGCGTAGGTCAGCGCGAGCATCGCGAGCGTGCCGACGCAAATGGTCCGGGTGTGCCCCAGGATCCACGCGTGGAAGGCGTCCAGGTGCACCGCGGCCAGCGCGCCGGCCATCACGAAGAAGCCGTAGGTCGGCAACAACATGCCGCCGTGCACGCGATACCACTCCAGCGGCCCGCTCAGCGGCATCTCGTGGAACAGCACCACCAGCGCCGCAAGTTGCACCACGCCGGTGACCGCGAGCAGCAGCACGTGCCGGCCCGCGCAGGCGCGGACCAGTTTGACGAACAGCGGCAGGAGCACGGCGATCTGGAGCGAGACGAGCAGGAAGTAGAGGTGGTACCAGGATCCACCCCAGACGATGCCGCCGCGCAGGTCGGTCAGCGCGCCGGGCAGGTCGTGCCGGATCCGTTCGTGGTCGCCCAGCACCCAGTAGGCGGTGGACCACAGCAGGTACGGGACGCCGAGCAGCTTGAACCGCTTGGTGAGGAAGGCGCCCACCCGCAGCGGGCGTCCGTAGGCGCTGTGGAAGAGCACGAACGTGCTGACGAAGAAGAACACCGCGCGGGTCGAGTGCAGCACGAGCTGGGTGAACGCGGGGCCTTCGCCCGGGAAGGGGTACGTGACGCCGATGACGTGCACGACGATCACGCACAGGAAGGCGATGTCGCGCATCAGGTCGACCCGGTGCAGGTGCGGCCGGCGGCCGGCGGCGGCGCGCGGGCCGGTGCGGGACGACGGGGTCGGATCGGTCCCGCCGGGTGCCTGCTCGCGCCCCGGGGTCTCGGCCGCGCGCGCCGGCGCGGGAGCCGGGCGCAGGTCCGCTGTGCGCTTGTCGGAGGTGCCGAAGGAGAGTGCCATCACCGGGCGCCTGCCCCGAAATCGGCGACCACCTCGCCGTCGGCCCGTCGTTTTCTCGGCGGTGCGACGAGGGTGACGAGGGCGACGGGCGGTCGCACCGTCCGTACGGGGGTCGAGCCGGATCGAACCGCAGGACGCGGGGTGCCACAACGCGGAAAGTCCATGTAGGCAGCATGGACGCGCTTCATGAGTGAATGATTAAAGCCGCCCCGGAGCAGGATTGACGTTACGTCAGGTTCCGGCAAAGCCCGCCGGCGCACCGAGGGGTGCGCCGGGCGGTGGGAGGGGCGGTGGGTCGTGCGCGAGCCGGGACGCGTGTCGGGTCGCGAATCGGGACGGGTACCGGGTCGGTAGACGGGTGGAGTACCGGATCGACCGTCCGCTATGTGACGGATTGCGGGTCGGGAACGAAGACCGCGCGGTCCCGGTGGAAGGTCATCGTGCCGGCCGTCGAGCCGTCCCAGCCCAAGCCGCCGGGTTCGTAGCGTTTGCTGACGGTGGCCCACCACAGGTTGGACGTCATCACGTGGCCGACCTCGTCGAGGTACGCCCGCATCCCCGGCTCGCCGCCGTGCGGGCCGGCCATGATCCGGTCGCGCAGGTCGAGGAACTTGCGTTCGGTGGCGTCTATCAATCCGCAGATCTTGTTCATCGCGCCTTCGAGGTCGAGCCCCTCCGCCTCGCCGAGGTAGTAGACCAGGTTCACCCGGTCGTCCATGACCAGTTCCTTGCGATACGAGACCAGGTCGTTGATCAGCGTGTAGCCGTCGATCGCGGTGTCGTGGATCGCCACCATGTCGGCGGTGCGGAACGCCTCCTGGGACAGCGCCACACCCGGAACGCCCTCCTCGGCGAAGCCGAACAGCCAGCGCACGCCCAGGCTGTGCCGGCGGTCGTCCATGTAGGTGTCGTAGTCCGATATCCCGGCGTCGCGCCAGTTCTCCAGTTCGGTGGTGAAGCCGTGGGCGAAGTCCTCCATGTAGGACACGAAGCGGATCCAGCGCGCGGGCGGCATGCGCTCGCGCAGCCAGGAGAAGTCCTCACGCAGGGGGGTCGAGCCGTCCCCCCAGCCGAGCAGATCGGACATGAATCGACCGAACACGTTGCGGGTGGCGAACGAACTGCCGCCCAGGCCCGCCTTGTCGACGAGGCTGTTCTCGATGCCGATCAGATAGTTCATCACCTTGGCCGTGGTCAACGCGAGTTCGTAGTCCGCGTGCGGAACGGACAGCGAGACCAGCAGCGTGCCGTCCACGTTCTTGTCGATCCGAGCAGCGTCGCCGCCGTACGCGAAGCCCAGGTGCCGGTGCGCCCACCAGCGGGATTCGCGCATCAGGCGATCGGTCTCGGGATGGAACGTCATCGGCAACAGGTTCGCGAGCTTCGGCAGGTGGAAGCTGATCGGGAGGTCGACGACGGTGGGAGTGCTCACGCCGGGCTCCTTTCGCCGGTCTGCGTCGGATGGTTCCTGCCCCCACGCGTTCCGGCGGTGCCGGGCGCCGGGGCGCGCAGAGGTGCGGGATGCGCCGCCGAGGCGCCCGGGCCGGGTGGCACACCCGGCCGGCGGTGCGATCGGGCGGTCAGTCGATTGCCCAGATGACCGAGGGCCAGCAGGGAGAAGTGGTCGGCCAGGCACGGGATCACGTACAGGAATGGTCTGGTGCCGAGCATGTCCGGTACGGACTCGATACCGCCGTCCGCGCGTTGGGCCCGCAGCAGGTGTTCGACGCCGCGTGCGACCGGGCGCGGGTCGTTCTGTCGGCACAGCGCGATCAGGGCGTACGCGGTACTGATCGCGTCGCTGGGGTCGCCGGGTTGCTGGCCCCAGCCGCCGTCCGGGTTCTGCCCCTCGCGCACCGCCGTCAGCGCCCGTTTGACGGTGGCCCGGTAGGCGTCCGGGCCGAACGCGTCGGTCGCCAGCAGGGCGCGGAAGATCGCGTGGTAGCGGCTGCGGCTCCAGTCCGGGTCGAACGTACCGTCCGGGTGCTGGGCGCCGGCCAGGAACCGGCGTGCGGCGGTGATACGTTCCACGTGCCGCGGCGCACGCACACTGAGCGCGTTGACGGCGGCGGCGGTCATGCACGCCTCGGACGGCGCGCCCGCGATGTAGGTGGGGAACCCGCCGTCGGGGGCCTGGTAGGACCATAAGGTGCGTAAGCCGAAGTCGATGTTGCGCCGGTAGCGCACCGGGTCGGTGGCGTGCAGGAACTCGATCGCCACCGACGTGTCGTCCACGTCGGCGAGCGCCGCCGCTTCGGTGTACGACCAGCCGCCCTCCGCGCGTTGGCCGGCCGCGAGGTAGTCGGCGATCCGCCGGCGGACCTCGTACGGTGCACCGGCCGCGTCCAACGCGACGCCCGCGGTGACCGCGCACCATGTGTCGGTGTCGGTCACGAACGGTACGCCGCCGTCCGCGCGTTGGTGGGCCAGCACCTTGGCCACGCCGTTGACGATCAGGCCGTCCAGGTACGGCCGGTCGGCAAGCGCGTGCAGCACCAACAGGTGCACGAGGAGGTTGCCCTCCCAGATTCCCGACGCCTGCTGGGTATCCAGGAGCAGGCGCAGGTCGGCCGGGTCGATCTCGTCCGCATGACCGGTGAGGTCGGCGAGGGCGACCTTGAGCGCGACGGTCTGCACGTGCGCCCACGGGTGCAGGTTGCCGGTGTCGAACGCGTCCGGGTCGAACGGCCGGCGGGCGGCGCGACGCGGTGGGCCGAGCAGCGCGAGGACGGTCTCCAGCATGACCCGCTTGCGGGCGTTCAGAAACGCCGGCGCGCGCTGGAGGAACCGGTCGAGCAGGTCACCCGAGGCGTGCTCCACGGTCTCGCCGGAGTGGCGTAAAGCGATCGTCGCGAGCAACCGATCCAGAGGTTCGACACTGTCGAGGCGATCGGCCAGGAACCCGGCGAGCCGGCGGTGGTGATCGGCCTCGAGACCGGCCCGCTCCAGCAGCCGCAACAGCAGTGCCGATTCGAGCACGCGACTGCGGCACGGGCCGCGGACGGCTCCGTCGGGACGGACCGAATCGGCGACCCGCCGACGCAGCCTGGCGGTCGCCACGGGCAGTTCGGGCGTGAACATTTCCGCAGGCCACGGCGGCATCCGGGTATCTCGCACGCGCATCGGTCAACGCCTCCCCACACGTCCTGTCGCAAGCTGTGCCGTCGTATCCGGTGTCGCCGGGTATGGCGCCGAGCGGGGAATGGGTGCTGCGGTTGGGGTACCCGGCGTGCGATGCACGTCCCGGCAGGTGAGCGACCCCCATCGCCCGGACCGGTGTGTTCCCAACACGAAATCACCCGAAGGCGTGAATGCGGAAGCCTGTACTCGTTTGTTGTCTGAATTAGTGAGTAATCGCCATCAAATGTGCTGGAAATGAACGGCTATTGACGGCACTTCAGACCGTCGGGAGCAACCCTTCCAGCCCGGGAGCGGTCCTGGTGGGTGCGAATTCGACAACGTCGTACGTTGCCACGCCCTCGCGCCGGAACGGGTCTTCCGCGAGCACGGCGTCCAGTGCGGCTCGGTCGCCGGCATGCGCCAGGATCACCCCGCCGGTACGGGGGACGCGGCGGCCGGAGGCGAGGAGGGTGCCGGCGGCGTAGTGCCGGTCGAGCCATTCGAGGTGGCCGGGCATGAGTGCGTCGACGTCCTCGATGGGGGCCACGTAGGTCAGCGTGATCACGAACATGCCCCGATCGTAGGGCGTGCCGGGGGTCGGGGGTGGGGGGTTGTGGTCACCGGGCCGACGGGGCTGGTCAGGGGTGGTCCGAGGCGGTCGGGACCGGTCGGGACCGGTCCCGGGACGGGGTGGGGCGGGGCGGGGCGGGTCCGGGCGTTGGATCCGGGGGTTGGGTTCGGGGGTTGGGTCCGGGCGTTGGGGTCGGCGGTCGGGTTCGGGCGTCGGGTTCGGGGGCGGGTCTCGCCGATCGGGGCGACGAAGGTAGCGGCCCGGGGTTGAGGTTCTCAACTTTGGTCGGCGGAATATGACCGCTTGGCCGTGTCGCGGGTCAATTGCTGTCAGTAGATTGACGAATATGCGAAAGATCCTCGACATATTCGGATTGCTCCTGGTTCTCCAGGGCGTCGGGGGCATGATCCACCACTTCTTCGGCTGGTTCCGTCTGTGGACACTGCTCACCCGGCAGTCCTTTCTGCACGGGCACGATGTGGCCGCGAGCATCGCCCTGATCGTCCTGGGCTTCGCGGTGTGGATCGTCGCCGAGAAGCTTTTGCCCACCGAGAAGGAGAAGAACAAAAGAGGCTCGATATCCGGAGCACAAGCCGAGCGGGACAAGCGATAGCCGACCGGCGGGCTCGGGCGGCGCCGGGCCGGTTTCGTTGGGCCGGTTTCGTTGGGTCCGTTTCGTTGGGTCGGTTTCGCGAGGCCGTTCCATTAGTCGGTTTATCGACCTGAGTGCGGGGCGGGATTTCGGGATTCGACCACCGCTCGCCGAGGCTCGCCCGGCCCGGTCGTCGGCGAGGTCGAGTGCGCGGTCGCGGTCGCGGCTCCCGCCCCGGTTCCGGCTCCGGCTCCGGCTCCGGCTCCGGTCGAGCGCACACGTGGTTCTACGGATTCGGTCCTCTCCCCTGCGGCCTAGCCTGATGATCACCACCGGATGATCAACACGATGATCGTC
This sequence comes from Embleya sp. NPDC127516, assembly GCF_044765325.1. NCBI lineage: Bacteria > Bacillati > Actinomycetota > Actinomycetes > Kitasatosporales > Streptomycetaceae > Embleya > Embleya sp. NPDC127516. The sequence goes on from NZ_JBIWJT010000006.1 coordinate 166,972, forward strand.
AACGGCCGGAAGGGAGCCTCCGATGACCACCGAAGCCACGACCACGACCGCCACGGACGCCGAACTCGCCACGCAGCCCGTCGGCTACTGGACCGGTCTCGCGCACCGCGAGGTCATCGCCTACATTCGCGGCCGACAGGCGGAGCTCGGCATCACCCAGCCGCAGTTCTGGCTGTTGCGTCACCTCTCCACCGACGACCTCTCGGTCGACGGCAAACCCCGATCCGTGGCCGAACTCACCGAGGCGATGAGCGAATACCTGCTCCCCGAGGATCGGCTCGGCCCCGAGTCGGCCGCGCTGGTCGACCGGGGTTGGCTCGCCGAAACGCCTGATCACCGTCTACGGATCACTGCCGAGGGCGAAGCGGCGCGGCTGCGGGTGAAGGCCATCGGTCCATCCGTTCGTGCCCACCTCCACGACAGCATCTCCGACACCGACTACGCCACCACCGTGCGCGTCCTGCAACGCATGATCACGAACGCCACCGCCGCCGGGCACTGAGCCCGGGTCGGGGGCTGATTTCGGGGGCCTGGTTTCGGGGGCCTGGTTTCGGGGGCCGGCGTCAGGGGCGCCGGCGTCCGGGGCGCCGATGTCGGGGGCCTGATGTCGGGAAGCCGTTGTCGGGGGCTTCGAGCGGAAATGCCTTGTTGGGGCGGGGGCGGGTGGGCCATTCTCGGCGCATGATCACTCCCGAGACCAAGAGCTGGACGTGGGTCCTGGACACGGCGTGTCCCGACTGTGGGCTGGACACCCCGACCGTCCCGCGTACCCGGATCCCCGCGATGACTCGCACGAACGCCGCCGCGTGGCACGAGTTGCTCGTCTCCGGCGGCGACGAGCTGCGCATCCGGCCGACCCCGGACACCTGGTCCCCGACCGAGTACGCGTGCCATGTGCGCGACGTGTTCGTCCTGTTCGACGAGCGGCTGCGGCTGATGCTGACCCAGGACGCCCCGGAATTCGCCAACTGGGACCAGGACGCGACAGCGATCGAGTCCCGCTACGCCGAACAGGACCCGGTACGGGTCGCCGCCGACCTCGCGGCGGCGGGCGCCGAACTCGCCGACCACTTCGCGGCGGTGACCGAGGACCAGTGGGCGCGTACCGGCACCCGCAGCGACGGCACGGTCTTCACCGTCGAGTCCTTCGCGCGCTATTTCATCCACGACCCGGTCCACCACCTCTGGGACGTCACCGGCCTTCGCGCGACCTGACCCGCCCGCGACCGCCGACCGTCGACACCCCCGGCCGACGCGGCGGCCCCGGCCGTACCCGATCGGGCACGAGGCGATCCGAGACGCACACGAGGCCGCCCGCCGGCCGGACGGCCGGGTGCGCCTCGGTGCGCCCCGGCAAGCCGAGAACCGCGGCAGCCACGCGAGCACTCCGTGTCGCGTCTTCCCACCTCGCCGGGAGACGCGGCGCGTTGCCGGATGTACCCGATGCGCCCTCGCGTCTAGCGGCGGGTGAGTTGCTCGGTGAGGGCCGTCGCCACCGCGTCGCGGACGGCGGCTTCGGTGGGGGTCGCGCGGCCGGTCTCGGCGGCGAGTTCGGCGAGTGAGGTCATCGTCGTGTCCGGGAGGGCGCAGGCGGTGAAGGTGGTGAACGCGCTCAGGTCGGGGTCGATGTTGAGCGCGAAGCCGTGGCTGCTGACGCCTCGTCGTATCCGCATGCCGATGGACGCGAGCTTGCGGTGGTCGGGCGTCCAGATGCCGACCAGGCTCGGTGCGCCCGTGGGGGTCTCCCGCCGGATCGCCGGGAAGCCGAGCGTGTCCAGCGCGGCGAGTAGGCCGTCCTCCACCCGACGGATCAGGTCGCCGGGGCCGAGCGCCCGTACGTTCACGATCGGGTAGCCGATCAGTTGACCCGGCCCGTGATAGGTCGCGTGGCCACCGAGGTCCACCTCGACCAGCGGAATCGGCGACGCCGGATCCGGGAGGTCGGCGAGCGGCGTGCGCGCGCTGTACGTGATCACCGGCGGGTGGGTGAGCAGGAACAGCCGGTCGGGCGCGAGATCCTGTTGCCGCTCGGCGACCCACCGCGCCATGTCGGCCTGCGCCGCCGGGTACGCCACCGCACCCAGGTCGACCCGCACCGGTGCGCCGGGATTCGCGGTCTGCTCGCGCACTCGCCCGCTCCCCTACCCGACCGGCAGGCCGTCGGCGCGGCGCCAGCGCATCGCGGTGGCGAAGGATAGGTCCACGAATTCGGCGTCCGGGAAGACCTCGGCGTAGCGGGCCCGGTACTGCGCGCGGGTCAGGTAGTGGTCGGACATCAGATGGTCCAGCCACGCCGCGCCGGTACGGAAGCGGTACAGCCACCACGCGTCCCGGATCCGCAGCCGGCGCACGTCACGACCCAGTTCACGGGCGGCGCACACGATGTACTGCCGGCGCGTCGCGGCGGGCACGGTGGCCACGTTGTCGACCAGCACGATCTCCCCGCCCGGTCGGAGCAGCGACTTCAGGTGCGCCAAGGCCGCGCCCAGGTCCGGGAGGTGGTGCAGCGTGCCCATGCTCAGCACCAGGTCGAAGCCCTCGGCGTCGTGTACGTCGGTGAGCGAGGCGACCTCGTAGCGCACCCGCTCGTGCGGGCGCCGTACCCGCGCGACCTCGATCAGCGGCGCGCTCACGTCCGCGGCCAGCACCTCGGCGTAGGAGCCGGCCAGGGCGAGTGCGTGTCGGCCGGAGCCGCACCCCGCGTCCAGCGCTCGGTCGCCGGTCAGTTCGAGTTCGGCGAGCCACTCGCCGAGGGGGTCGCACAGTCCCGCATAGCGGTCGTAGTCGCCCGCGAAGGCGTCGAAGAGTTCCGGGGCGGCCTTGAGCGGTTTCGTTGACTTGGTCAAGAATGGCTTGCGTGTCCCGAACCACGTACGGGTACCGAACCAAGTGCGCGCCGCGGACCAGGCACGCGCCCCGAACCACCGACGCGGCACCGAACGTTCCCCGTCGGCCGGCGCGCGGCCGGTCGCCCGATCGACCATTGGGCGATTCGTTCCGATTCGCGGTGGCGGGACCGGATTCGCGTTCTTCGGTCCCCCGGTCGCCCGGTCCGACACCGTGCGACTCGAAGCCCTTCGCCCCTCAATCATGCCGAGGATGACGCCCCCATGTCCTTCGTACTCGTCGACAAACCCCGCCCCCATGTCACGCTCATCACCCTCAATCGTCCGGACCGCATGAACGCCATGGCCTTCGACGTCATGGTCCCCTTTCGTGAGGCTCTGGAAGCCGTGAGCGCGGACAACGATACGCGTGTCGTCATATTGACAGGTGCCGGGAGTGGATTCTGCTCCGGTGCGGATCTGGAGAATTCCGGTCGGATCCCCGGCATCAAGGGCCTGACCCGAACCAGCATCGCCCGCCGATCGATGGAGATCCTGGACGACGTGATCCTGGGGCTGCGCCGGATGCACCAACCGGTGATCGGCGCCATCAACGGCCCGGCGATCGGCGGCGGCTTCTGCCTCGCCACCGCCACCGACATCCGAATCGCCGCCGACACGGCGTACTTCCGGGCCGCCGGCATCAACAACGGGCTCACCGCGAGCGAGCTCGGAATCAGCTATTTGCTCCCCCGGGCGATCGGGTCGTCTCGGGCATTCGAGATCATGTTGTCCGGGCGGGACGTGGACGCGACCGAGGCCGAGCGGATCGGACTGGTGTCGCGCGTGGTGTCGGGCGAGAAGTTGCTCGACGACGCGTACGAACTCGCCGAACGGATCATCGGGTTCAGTCGAGTGGGGGTGGAAGTGACCAAACGGTTGCTGTGGTCCGGCATGGAGGCAGGCAGCATGCACTCGCACATGGACCACGAGGGGCACGCCCAGTTGTATGTGCGACTGACGACGGAGAACTTCGAGGAGGCCATTCGGGCCCGCAAGGACAAGCGGCGACCGGAGTACAAGGACTGACGGACTTTCAGACGGATCCACGGACCTACGGACCCATGGGGCCACCGGCCTTCGGGGCTTTGGAGCGTTGGAGTCACGAAGCTTCAACCGAAAGACTGACGGATATTCAGCCGGATGCCGGCGTGATGTCGACGCGATGCCGGTGTCACATGTCCGTAATTACTTGGTCCGGACTTCACACGTTGAGTGAATGTTGAACATGTGTTGACCGGGAACGGGCAAGCTCAGGCTCATAGTGCGGCGGTCCGGCCGGATCCGGCGGGGCCGCCGGCCACACCACGGGGGTGTGAGCGAGATGCGAGGAGAGTTTCCGTGCTGCACGGAAGGAACGACGAACTGGCCGCCGTCACGGCACTGCTGCAACGGACGCGCGCCGGTGACGGCGGAGCGGTCGTGCTGCGTGGGGCCGCGGGGGCGGGCAAGACGACGCTCCTGGCGGAGGCGGTGTGGGAGGCGAAGGGCATGACCGTCCTGCGGACGGCGGGCCCGCGCGGGGGCGGTGCGCTCCCCTATACGGCGCTGCGCCAACTGCTGGCGACGCTGCACCCCCGGATCGGCCGCCTGCCGCACACCCGGGCCCAGGCCCTGCGCATCGCGCTCGGCCTGGCTCCCGGCGCGGCGGACCGAGGCGTGGTCGCCGCGGCGGCCTGCTCTCTCGTCGTGATCGCCGCCCGGGAACAGCCGGTCCTGATCCTCGTGGACGACGCGCACTGGCTCGACGCGGCCTCGGCGGCGGTCATCTCCTACATCGCGGGCCGCGCCGAGGGCCTCCCGATCGCGGTCCTGCGCGCGACACGGGAACGCGTCGACGCGTCTGCGAACGGGGGGAATTCGGCGTCGGGGGCCGGAACGGGCCTGGCGGGCACGGGTGATGTGGGCGGCACGGACGGGGTTGCCGGCGTTGCCGGGGCGGAAGCCGCGGATGTGGCTCCGGCTCCGGCTGCGGATGTCGCCGTCGCGTCGGTCGAGGACGAAGCGAGCGTGAAGGCCGCGAATGCGTCGGTCCACGGCGACGAATCCGTGGCGCACTCGACCGAGTGGCCTGCCTCGGCGGGCGTGTTCGAAGACGGCGCGGCGGCGGAAGCCGCCGATACCACCACCGACCTGTCATCGAACACCGCGGCCGACGCCGACTCGACCACGAACGGGCAGGGTCGTCATGGCGACCTCCGGCCCGACGCCACGAACCGGGCCGCGGCGGAGGCCGCCCGGTTCGACACGTCGGCCCAGGACGCTACCCGAGTCGCCCACGTCGACGGCGACTTCAGTACGCCCACCACACACGAACCGGTGGCGCAGACCGGGCGAGAGGTGGGAGTCGGCGAAGACATCGGCGAGTTCGTCCGCGAGGCGTGCCCGGCGTCGGCGGCCGAGCGTGATGCCTGGTCGGCGCGGGCGGGTCTCGGCGATGCCGACGCTGGTGTGAGCTACGCGCGATGCACACCGACTGCCGGCGAGCACACGAAGCCGGAACATGCTTCCGACGAACGCGAGTTCGACAACCTTGACGAAACGGCTGCCGCTGAGCGCGCATCAGCGCACGCGAACGCCTTCGACGTCGGACCGGGACGCTCCCGGGGCACCGCCGCGTCGGGTGCGCGTCGGGCGGGTACGGGTGCCGCCGTCGCGGGTGGGGACGTACCGTTCGCGGCGTTGCCGGAGGACGCTCGCCGACTGCTCGCGTTGGCCGCGCTCGAACCTGCCGCCGACCTGGACCAGTTGGCTGTCGCCGGGCGCCGGGTGGGCATCGGACGTGGCGCTCGGCTCGCGGTGTTGCGGGCCGGTCTCGTCGACACCGCCGAACACCGGGTGCGCTTCCGGAACGCGTCGGCTCGCGAGGAGGTACGCCGCTCGCTTACCTCCGCGGAGCGCCGCTCGCTTCACGGAGCACTGGTCTACGCCGCGAGCGGTGCTCTCGCCTACCGGCGACCGTGGCACCTGGCCGCGCTCGCCACCGGGCCCGACGCGGAACTCGCCGCCGCCCTCGAAGCCGGGGCCGGCCGCACCCGCCGCGAACTCGGCGCGGGCGCCGCCGCCGCGACCTGGGAGCAGGCCGCCCGGCTGACCGCCGACCGCCCGGCGGCTCGCCGCCGCTACGTCGCCGCCGCGTACGCCGCGTGGGAGGCCGGCTTCCCGACCCGCGCCCGCACCCTGCTCGACACCGCCGACGCCGCCGACCTCGACGGCGTCGCCGACGAAGGCACCTCGGCCCACTCCTCCGGGACCGCGATCCGCCTCCGCGCCGCCCTGCGGCACGCGGAAGGGCACCGCTCCGAAGCGGGAGCACTGCTCTTGGACGCCGCCCACGGTCGCGCCGCGCTCCTGCTCGCCGCGACCGGCGCCGCGTGGGAGGCCGGCGACCGCGCCCGTACCACTCAGGCCCGCACCGCCCTGGCCGCTCTCCCCCTGGCCGACGACGACCCGCTGCGCACCGTCGTGGCCGCGCTGGGCGCCGACGGCGTCTCGCCCGCGATGGTGGCGCCGGCCACCCGGGCCCGGCTGTACGGCCTGGGCATCGCGCTGTGGGAGGTCACCCCGCTGGCGGTGCACGCGGCGGCGACCGACCAGTCCGCGTACGACGTCCTGCTGGACGAGGCCGCGGTCCTTCGCACACACGGCGCCCGAGGCGCCCTCGCCGCGGCCCTGATGCCACTCGCGGTCGCCGGCGCGCTGTCCGGACGGGCCGTCGAGGCCGAGACGCACGCCGCCGAGGGCCTGCGCCTGGCCCGCGCCACGGGACAGGGCACGCTGGCCGCCTGGTTCCTGGCCGCGCTCTCGATGGCCGCGACCACCCAGGGCCGAATCGCCGAAGCCCGCGACGGCGCCTGGCAGGCCCTGCGCCTGACCGGCACCAAGGGCCTCACCCCGGTCGGCGCCTACGCCCTGTACGCACTCGCGGTCGTCGAACGCGCCGAGGGCCGCACCGAAGCCGCCTGCGAACTCCTCGCCAAGGCGCTCGCCGCCCCGGCCGGCGCCCTGATGGAGGTACGCATCCGCGCCGAACTCGCCACCGCCGGCCCGAACCGCTCCGGCGTAGCCGCCCTCCCCCCACGCCCCACCCACCCCCAACTCCCCACCCTGGCCGGCCGCATCACCCGAACCCCCCAGCTAGCCGCCGGCACCGCCTGAACCCCACCCACGCGCCCGCCACCCAAGGTGCACACCACTCACGACATCGGCATCGGCACAGCGCGCCCCGCCACCCACCCTCCCCCGCCGATCCCGCCCACCACTGACGGCGGGGGCGACACGTGACGCGCTCGGCCGCCGAAGGGGACACCTCATCGGCGATCGCCGACACCCCTCCCGGCTGCACACGACATCGCGTCCTACCCACACCCCTCCCGGGCTGCACACGACATCGCGTCCCACCCACTGCCCTCCCGGACCACACGCCGCGTCGATCGAGTCCTCGATACTCCCGGGCGTCCCTACACCCCGGCCGGATCGGGCGGCCACGCGAGGCTTGGGCGGCGGTGGCATCGGCGCGGCTCACTCGGGCGGGCCGCGATCCGGCGCCCGCACCTCGGCATGATGGCCAGGCCGGGCCACCGTGCCTCCGCGCGAGGACCCGGCCTGACCACACGGCCCACCGGGCGTGGCGCCGGGTGTCCGATCAGGCCGAACCACCCGGCCGCGCAAGGCAGAGGGTGCCTGTGGCGCGGGGTCTCGACGAAGCGCGGGGTGAAGCGTGCGCGCTGGGCCCGTCCGGGTCTACGCAATGGCGCGGGATTACGTACAGCAACCGGACGATCACCCTGCCGTCATGGGCGGCTTCGATGGGGGGATTCGGTGGGCGGACCGGGGGATGGCGGACTTGTTCGGGGGACTCCTGGGTAGATCGTCGGCGTGATGGAACGCGGCGCGATCGAGGACTGGGACACCCGGCTGGGCTGGATGCGCGCGCTCGTGTCGGACGACGAGATCGCACATCGGCGCGCCCTGGACCGGTATCTGCGGGTGACCCGGGACACACGCGAAGCGCGCGAGGCGTACGACACGATCGTGTTGCGTGTGCCGCGCTCGGTCTCCGCCGAGGAGGCGGCGTGGCAGCGCTTCCGTGCCGCGTGGCTGCGTACGCCCGCCGCGGCCCTGCTCACCGAGCAGCTCGCGCCGGCCGACGTACCCGATTGGGGCGGACTGCCGTACGCGCTGATCTATCTGGAGTGGGAGGCCCATTACCCGATCGAGTGGACCCGGCACGCCAAGGTGTGGAGCACCAAGCAGCGGCTGATCCGGCTGCTCGCCGTGCCCGGGCACCACGACGAGGTCCGGGCCCGCCTGGTGGACCTGGTCGAACTCGTGGTGTATCGCCGACACCGGTGCAAGGACCGCGAGTACTCGCGGATCGCCCGTGCGGTGGACGGCGATGACCTGCGCGCCCGACTGGCGAAGGCATGCGACTCCGGCGAGCCCTGGACCCGGGACCAGGCCGGGCACGTGTTGTGGCTGCTGCGCAACCCGCAGATCCCGATCAACCGCACGAACTGGTTCCGCTGGCTGTCCGCGAAGCTACCGACCGGCGACCCGCTCGATACGGACACAGGCACGGACAGAGGCACGGGCACCGACACGGACACGGGCACGGGCACGGGCACGGGCACGAGCACGGGCACGGACAGAGACTCGAACGCGAATGTAAAGGCGAACGCGGACGCGGACGCAGAAGGCGCGGACCCGGATGCGGACACGGATTCGAACACGGGCCCCGACGGTGGCCCCCACAAGCCCACCACCACTCCCGCCGACCCGCTCCCACCCGGCCCCTGACGAGCCGTCATTCCGCGTACAACACACCGCCTCCCGCCATAGGTTGTGCACCGACAACGCCGACGGCCACACGCACGCACGTCGGCGACTTCGCGACATCGGCAGCAGCCATCCGGGGGACGACATGGGTCGAGCCGACGACATGATCACCACAGGGAAGTCGAGCCGGTTACGGAAACCGCGCCCGCCGGTCCCGGAGCCGGAGGCCGCGATCCGGTGACCGCGGAACCGGAGACCGACCGCCCCCCGCACGTGCTGGTCGTGGACGACGACCCCTCGATCCGGCGTGCCCTGGAGCGCGGCCTGCGCCTGGCCGGCTACCACGTCACCCTCGCCGCCGACGGCACCCGCGCCCTCGAACTGATCGCGCCCGCCGAGCCGATGACGCCCATCGCGCCCGCTCCGGCCCCGCAGGTCGTGGTCCTGGACGTGGCGATGCCCGGCGTCAGCGGCATCGACGTGTGCTCCACGCTGCGCGCGCGAGGCACCGAGACGCCGGTCCTGATGTTGTCCGCTCGCGACGAGACCGCGGACCGCATCGCCGGCCTGGAGAGCGGCGCGGACGACTACCTGGTGAAGCCCTTCGATCTGCGCGAACTCGACCTTCGATTAAGGGCGTTACTGCGCCGACGACCTAGCGGGGGGCCCGGCGAGCCGCTGCTGCGGGTCGGCCCGGTCGCGGTGGACGTGGCCGCGCACATCGCGACCTGTCACGGCGTCGCACTGGATCTGACCCGTCGCGAGTTCGCGCTGCTGGAGGTGTTCGCCCGCAATCCGGGGCTGGTGCTGACCCGGGATCAGTTGCTGGACCGGGTCTGGGGCTACGACTTCGACGTGCGCACCGACGTGGTCGACACGTTCGTCTGCTACCTGCGCCGCAAGTTGGAGGCGGGCGGGCGCCCCCGCGTACTGCACACCGTGCGCGGGATCGGCTTCGTGCTGCGGATCTCGGGCGGTCCCGGATGAAACTCTCCACGCGGGTCGCGCTGTCGGTCGCCGTCCTGGTCCCGCTGCTCGTACTCGGCGCGGGCACGCTCGTGGTGGGTTGGGCCCGGCACGATCTGACCCAGCGCCAGGATCGGCAGTTACAGGAGCGGGCCGAGCGACTGACGCCGCCGGCGCGGGCGTTGGTCCGCACCGATCTGGACGACCGCCAACAGGCGATCCGCACACGGCAGTACCGGATGCTCGGGATGGCCCTGGACGTCGGCGTGCGGGTGGACACCCCGGACGGGCCGCTGCGGATGGGCCCCCAACCGCCGGACGGAACGCCCCTGCCCACGCACGCGCCGTACCCGGTGACCGTGCACACGGACAGGCGTTCGTGGCGGATGGTGACCCGGCCGCTGCCGACCGGCGCGCTCTACGTGTTCGTGCCTTCGGGCGAACCGGACGCGCAGGCGGCGCTGTTGCGTCGGCGCGTGTATGTGGTGACGGCGTTCGCGGTGCCGCTGTCCGCACTGGCCGGTCTGGTCGCCGGTACCGCGGCCACCCGGTCGCTGCGCGTGTTGCGCCGCCGGGCGGCCCGGCTGGATCCGGACGGCGGCGCGCACAACGCGGTGCACGTACCCTCCGGCGTGGTCGAGGTGGACGAACTCGGCCGCACACTCGACGACGTGCTGGGCCGGTACGCCGCGCAGACCGCGCGCACCCGCGAGGCGTTGGAGACCGCACGTTCGTTCGCCGCCACCGTCGACCACGAACTGCGCGGCCCGCTCACCGGGATGCGTACCGATCTGGACGTGCTGGCCACCTATCCGGACCTGGCCTCGACCGAGCGCGAGGACGTGGTCGCGGACCTGCGGATCGGCCACGAACGGGTGTTGGCGGTACTGACCGCGCTGCGCGCACTCGCCCAGGGCGACCTGGTGGACGCGGCGGCGTTCGGTCCGGTGGAGCTGGCCGAGGTCGCGCACGCGGCGGTCCGGGCCGCGCCCGCCCGCCGTCCGGGCGTCGAAGTGCGGGCCGCGGTACGGGTCGAGGCGCCGCACGAGGTGGTCGTGTACGGGCTCGCGGCGGGGCTGCGGCTGCTCGTGGACAACCTGATCGGCAACGCGCTGGTGCACGGCGCCAATCGGGTGCTGGTGAAGGTGCTGCCCGGGCTGGATTGCGGCGTGGTGTGCGTGGACGACGATGGGCCCGGGATCGCGCCGGAGTTGCGCGAGGTGGTCTTCGAGCGCTTCCACCGCGGGCCGAACAGTCCCGGCGCCGGGCTGGGACTGACCCTGGTGGCCCAACAGGTCGCGCTGCACGGCGGTCGGGTCACCGTGGGCGTGCCACCGTCCGGACGCGGCACTCGGATCGAGGTGGTGCTGCCGCTGCGCGCGGATCCCCAGGCGGCGCGCGAGCGCGCGTGGCTGGGCGTCCGGGCCCAGGAACCGCCGAATACGCCTGCCCGGGCCGCACCGGTGCCCTCGGTGCGCGCCGACGTACCGAAATCCCGCGCGGCGCCCCGCCCTGTCGGGAAAATCCCTTCCCAGGCCGCCCATTCACAGGAAACCCACAAGGATCGTCCCTAGCCTCCCGGTACGCCGTGCCCGCCCGGGGTGGGGCGGGCCCGGCGTTTTTTGGGGGGAGGCCGTGCATGCGTGTGTCCGACCGCATGGGGGGCGCGGACCTCACCGACCCGGTGTCCATGGGGGTACGGCTTGCCGCGCCCCTGGCGTATGCGGGAACGCCCGGTGGCGGCGGCCACCGGGCGCCCGCCCCGTGCCCACGACTGTCGCGGCGGGACCCGCGGCAGGCCGAGGCGCCGACTCGATTCGACGGCGACCGTAGCGGCACGGGTCACATGGCGCGCATCCGGCGGCGGAGCGCGACGGACGAGCGGCACATCCGGCCGGAGGTGGCGACCCGCCTCGGGAACAACCGGGCCACGCCTGGGTATCCGACGCCGGAGTGGCGGCGGCGGAGCAGCCCTTCGACGGTGCGCCGGGCGTGGCGTGCCGCCCGACCGGAGAGACCGATCGGGTGAGCCGCGGACTCGCGCTGCCCGGAGCGGCGGCGGGCGTCCTGGCGGCGGTGGTGTCGGCGATCGTCGCGCTGACCGCGTGCGGTGCCGACGAAAACGACCCGGGCACCCACGAGTTGGGCACGATGGCCCCGGCGGCCGCCCCCGGACCGACCACACCGGGATCGCCGTTCACGTCGACTGTCGTCGGCACACGGAACACGATTCGGCACGCGTGCGTGGACGTGGAGAAGCCACTACAACCCTGAACCGAGCCGCGCCGGGGGCCGATGCCGTGGTCGGCCCCGAGGAACCGGTGTGGGATGTTCGGATCACGGAGGGGGCGATCCGAACATCCCACACCGGTCCCACCTCCCACCTCCCGCCGGCCACACCAGGCACCGGACCACCGCTGGCCACCCGCAATCGGCAGCGCCGCAACCACCGCCCCCGCCGCGTGACGCCGCACCCGCAGCCGCGCCACGGCACGGGCCGGACCCGCCTCACGCGCCCATCCGCGCTCCCGCACCGACCCGGCCGGCGCACCACGAAGCCGCGCCACGGCCACAGTGCGAACCGCCTCGCAAGGCCGCACCGCGAACCCGCATCGCCTCGACCGCTCCCCCGCCTCAGAGCTCGAGGAAGCGCAACACCGCCATCACCCGCCGGTGGTCGGTGTCCGAGGGCGGCAGGTCGAGCTTGGTGAAGATGTTGCCGACGTGCTTCTCCACCGCCCGCTCGGTGACCACCAGCTTCTTCGCGATCGCCGCGTTCGTCCGGCCCTCGGCCATCAGCCCGAGCACCTCGTGCTCGCGCGGGGTGAGGGTGCTCAATCCGCCGCTGCGCAGTCCCGCACCGAACAGTTGGGTGACCACCTCGGGGTCCAACGCGGTGCCGCCGGCCGCGACTCGCTCCAGCGCGTCGGTGAAGTCCCGCGTGTCCACCACACGTTCCTTGAGCAGGTAACCGACGCCCGCCGCGTTGCCGCCGAGCAGTTGTGCCGCGTACCGGGTCTCGATGTACTGCGAGAAGACCAACACCCCGATGCCGGGGTAGTCCCGGCGGATGTCTATCGCGGCGCGCAGGCCCTCGTCCGTGTGCGTCGGGGGCATCCGGATGTCGACCACGCAGACATCCGGCTTGTGTTCGGCCACCGCCGCGCGCAGCGCGTCGGCGTCCGCGACGGCGGCCGCGACCTCGTGGTCGCGGTCGAGAAGCAGTTGAACCAGGCCGTCCCGCAGGATCGCGGCGTCTTCGGCAATGACGATGCGCATGGGCCCGATCGTCCCATGATCCGACCGCATCTCGGACCCAATCGTCTCGGGCCTGATCCTCTGGGCGCCGATCCTCTCGGAACATATCGTCTCAGACAAGATCGTCTCAGGTCAGATCATCTCGGACCAGCCCCTCCGGCCGCTCCCCCCTACCCCCAACGCCTACCGGCGCCCACCGCGCTAGCATCCCGACCCTCACTCCCGGATCGGCAGTTCCACCGTCACCTCGGTCGGCCCACCCAACGGGCTGACGATGCGCAGTACGCCGTCCACCGTGCGCACCCGCTCGACCAGACCGGTAAGACCGCTGCCCTTGCCCGCGTTCGCACCGCCGCGCCCGTTGTCGGTGACCGACAGCCGCAACCGGCCGTCCCGGACCAGCACGTCGACGGCCGCCGATGTCGCGCCCGAGTGGTGTGCGACGTTGGTGAGCAATTCGGCGGCGCAGAAGTACGCGATGGTCTCGATCGTGGCGGGCGGGCGTACGTCGATGTCGGTGCGGACCTCGACCGGGACCGCGCTGCACGCGGCCAGGGTGGCCAGCGCTGCGTCCAGGCCCTGGTCCAGGACCGGCGGATGGATCCCCCTGGCCAGGTCGCGCAGTTCCACGATCGCCTCGCGGGCGTTGCCGAGCGCGCTGTCCACGAGGGTGCGGGCACGGTCCACGTCCATCGGGCGCTCGACGTCCTCGGCGTCCAGCTTCTCCTTGGCCATGCTGAGGTTCATCGCGAGCGCGACGAGCCGGGCCTGCGCGCCGTCGTGCAGGTCGCGTTCGATCCGGCGCAGCGTCGCGGCCGAATCATCGACGGCGATCGCCCGGGTCTCCTCCAGATCGGCCACCCGCTGCGCGGACTTGGTCGGCCCGAGCAGGGCCGGGATGAGCAGCCGGTCCAGGTATACGACGGCGCGTACGGCCCAGGGCGCGAGCAGGACGAGCAGGATTCCGGACGCGGACGCCGCCAGTTTGAGCGGCCAGGTGTCGAAGTACACGTCGCCCATCTGCATCCCCGAGTGGCGCACGACGCCGTGCGAGTCGGTGACGGTCGGGTCGAACACCGCCACGAGCAGCGGATAAACCACCATGATCAGCCCGTAGCTCCAGAACGCGCCGGTCACGACGGCCATGACGACGCCCAGCGGGAACTTGATCACGTGGTACGCGATCGCCCGCCAGCCCTCGGCGTTGCCCAGCGAGGAGCCCAGCAGTCCGAGCGGGCCGCGCTTGGGCCGGAATTTGCGCAGTGGCGGCGTCTCGACCCCGAGCATGGCGCGCGCCAACCCCCGATGGACCCCGCCCCACGCCCGCGCGCCCATCACCGTCAGGGCCAGGATCGGCAGACCGATCAGCGTGATGGTCAGTGCGACGCCGAAGGCCGTGAACACGAAGGTCACGCCGAAACCGATCACCGCGAGCGGGAGGGTGAGGATCGCGTAGCCGGTCTCGGCCCACGTTCGTCTCGTGAACGGCGCCTTCAGGAAGGGATGCATGGGGGACGTCCTCGGGGCAAATCGGGTGCGGCGGTGGACTGGTCACGACGGTGGAGCGTCACGGCGGTTGGGCCGTACCGGCGGATTCGTCATGGTCCGGTCGAGACCGTATCGGTGGAGTGTGTTCATGCTCCACGCGGCGGGGGTGTGCGGGCGAGGGTGACACCCCCCGACCTCACGGTTCGGCTAGCCCCACCTTTCCGCCACCCCTGCCCGCCTCTCCCCCGCCTTTCCGCCGCCCCTCCCGCTTCTCCGCCTCCCCGCTTCTCCGCCTCCCCGCTTCTCCGCCTCCCCGCTTCTCCGCCTCTCCGCCTCTCCGCCGACACGACGAGCCACGACGAGCCACGATGCCTCCCAACCCACCGCTCGAAATCCCGGGACGCATCACCGCGTCTGCCGCGCGGCTCCCACGCGCATCGCGGCGGCCACCGCGTCGGCCAGTCGCTCGGTCTCCTCGGCGGTGAGGGTGGCCACGGTGATCCGCAGGCCGGGCGGCGAGCCGATCCGGTAGCGCGCGCCGGGCGCGACCGCCCAGCCGCGCGCGAGCAGGGAGGCGACGGCGGTGGTCTCGTCCGGGGCCGGGACCCATACGTTGATGCCGGTCCGGCCGATCGCGACGACACCGCGTGCGCGCAGGGCGTCGATGAGTCGGGTACGGCGTAGCCGGTAGGTCTCGCGCGCGACGTGGATGCGCTCGGCCACGTCCGGGTCGGTCCACGCGTGGGCGACCGCGAATTGCAGGATGTGGCTGACCCAGCCGGGGCCCAGCCGTTGCCGGCCGCCGATCCGGTCGATGGTCACCTCGTCGCCGGTCGCCACCGCGCAGCGCAGGTCCGGTCCGTACGCCTTGGCGGCCGAGCGGATGTGCGCCCAGTGGGTGGTGACGCCGGTGAGGGTGTGCAGGTCCAGGCCGGAGATGTCGTTGCCGTGGTCGTCCTCCAGGAGCACCACGTGCGGGTGGGCGGCCAGGATCGGGCGCAGCGCGGCGGCCCGTTCGGCCGACACCGAGGCGCCGGTGGGGTTCTGCGCGCGGGTGGTGACCACGAACGCGCGGGCGCCCGCCCGTAGCGCGGCCTCGGTCGCGGCCGGGTCGGGACCCTCGTCGTCGACCGGGATCGGCTGCGGGGTCAGATTCAGCGCGGCGAGCAGGTCGAGCAGGTTGGCCCAGGTCGGGTCCTCGACCGCGACCGGATCGCCGGGGCGCAGGTGTGCGACGAGCGCGCGTTCCAGGCCGTCCAGCGCGCCGGAGGTCGCGGCCAGGTGCGCGGTGTCGATGCCGCCCGCCCTCAGCACCGTGCGGGCGGCATCGGCGAACGGTTCGTACAAGGCGCCGTGTTGGTAGAGCGTGCGCCATTCGGCCGGGTTCGGGAACGCCGGCGACGGCAGCAGATCGGGGTCGGGTTCGCCGGTGGACAGGTCGCGGGTGCCGGGCGGCATGGACGGGCCCAGGTCGTTGCGCCGGATGGTGGCCGGTCGGGCTCGGATCCGGGTACCGGCCCGGCCGTGTGTCTCCACGATGCCGCGTTCGCGCAGGGTGCGGTACGCGGCGGCGACGGTGTTGGCGTTGACGCCCAACTCGGCCGCGAGTGTGCGCACGGGCGGCAGTGCGTCGCCGGGGGCGAGTTCGCGGGCGTGCAGGTCGCGCTCGACGGATGCGGCGATGTCGGCGGCGGTGCGACCGGTGGTGGCCATGTCTCTCCTGCATCCGGGCACGTTCGGTGCCTGCTGCCCGGCGGGGTCGGTGGTCGGGGCGTCGGTGGTCGGGGCGTCGGGGACTTGGGCGTCCGGTGCGGGCCGTGCTCGTTCATGGGCTGCGGGTCTGTGCGGCCACGCCGAACTCGCCGGTCTCGCGGCGGGCCGGGTGGCTCATCGGTCGGGCGGTCGGGCGGTCGGGCGGTCGGGCGGCAGATCGGTCGGCGGGTTGAGCGACAGGTCGTCGGATTATGCCGTTGACAGCCTCCCCGACCTCGCCTCTATCGTACTACTCCAATGAGTTCTTTGAACTAGTACAAAGGATCTTCGCGATGACCGAGTACCCCGCAACCACAGCCACCACCCCGTATCGGCACCGCGACCGGATGCACTACGACGTCGAAGCCGTGCACGCGATCCTGGACGCGGGCTTCCTGGCCCACGTCTCGTTCACCGTCGGCGGTCGCCCCCAACTCATCCCTCTGGCGTTCGGTCGCGACGGCGAACGTCTGTACCTGCACACCTCCAGCGGCGGCCAACTCGCACTGGCCGCGCGGGCGAGCGGCACCGAGGGCCTCCCGGTGGCGGTCTCGGTCACCCACGTGGACTCGGTGGTGCTCTCCCGCTCGGCGATGCACCACTCGATGGACTACCGCTGCGTGATCGCGCACGGCCCGCTGACCTACGTCGCCGACCCGGACGAGCAACTGCACGCCTACCGGGTGATCATCGACCACCTGGTCCCAGGCCGCGCCGACGACGTGCGGCAGCCCTCCCCGAAGGAGAACGCCCAGACGGCGGTGCTCCGCCTGGAGTTGGACCAGGTCGCCGCGAAGATCCGCGACCACGGCCTGGCCGAGGACCCCGACGACCTCGACCTGCCGACCTACGCCGGTGTGGTACCCCTGACCACCACGCGGGGCCCGATCCGCCCGGACCGAGAGCAGGAGATCCCGGCCTACCTAGCCAAGTGGCTCGGCGCGTCCTGAGCCGACCCCGGTGTGCACGGCCGGCACGGTGCCCCAGGGGTGTTCCGGCTCGGTCGTCCTGGTGGATCAGGGGCGTTGCGGCTGCTCGGTCGACCTGGGGGGTCAGTCGTGTTCGACGCGGGCCGCCAACCGACAGACCGCGGCGACCGCGACGACGAACACGCCCGCCACGATGACCAGTTGGGTGGTCGGGAGGTCCACGCTGTCGTTCCTGGCGGCGTCGGTGACCACCTCTAGGACGCGCGCCGCCGGGCTACCCGGGACGATCAGGGCCGCCAGGGTGGCCAGCGCGGCGAGCGGGACGGCGTACGCCGGGCGACGCAACAGCGGGCGGTTGGTCAGCGCGCCGATCGCCACGCCGGCCAGGATGGTGACGAGTTGGGCCACCGCTCCCGCGGCGATCGCCTCGCCGCGATCGACGCCGTGCGTCGCGTGGTCGGCGATACGATCGGTGGAAGCGGCCAGCACGCCGGTGCACAGCGCGGCGAGCACGCCCGACAGGACCAGCGCGACCAGCAGCGCCGCCAGATGCGAGCGGCCGGGTCCGACCGCCGCCGACGCGGTCTGCCGGGCCGCGGCGGGCTCGACCGTGACCGACACGCGGGTGAGCCACACCGCGATCGGCATGATCGCGGCGGCGGCCCACGCGAACGAGCCGAGCAGCGGATCGCCGCCGGCCACGCCGATGGCCATCACCGCGGCGTAGACCAACACCGGCGGCACCCACCGGTAGGAACGCAGCACCAGGGCCGCCTGATAACGCACCACGGCGGAGATCACGCGCCGTCTCCTTCCCGGCGGACCGAGCGCACGCCGACCCCGGGCACGCTGGTGAGCAGATGGCGCAGCAACGCGTCGGAGTGCGCCGTGGTGGTGTGCAGCCGCAGGACGCCCGGGCGGGTCTCCTCGCGGTCGGGATCGCCTGGGAGGCGGTCGAGTTCGGGGCGGTGGCCGCTGTCGATGTCGATCACCACGCGGATCGCGTTCACGGCGGAGATCGCCGGGGTGACCGCGCCCGACTCGACCCGATACGTGTCGGTCACCTCGTCGGCCAGCCGGCGCGGGTCGTGGTCCACGAAGACCACCGTGGCGCCGGCCTCGACCCGTTCGACGACACAACCGTCCAGGACGTCCCGCGAGCGGCCGTCCAGTCCGGTCCACGCCTCGTCCAGGACGAGCAGGTCGGGTTCGGCCATGAACGCCTGTGCCACGGCGACCTTTTGACACGTGCCTTTGGACAGTCCGCGCAGCGGCGCGCGGGTCTTGTCCGCGAAGTCCAGGCGTTCGGCCCACTCCTGGGCGCGTCGCCTGCTCTCCCGTCCGGTCAGGCCGTGCAGCCTGCCCAGGTGGGTGAGGTAGCGCAGGGCGGTGAGCGGGAGTTCGGGCGGGAATCGTTCGGGGACGTAGGCGGCCGAGCCGCGTTCGGTGACGCTGCCGGTGGTCGGTTCGCAGACCCCCGCGAGGACCCGGAGCAGGGTGGACTTGCCGCTGCCATTGGCGCCTTCGACCCGTACCAGGCCGCCGCGCGGCAGGTGCAGGTCCACCGCGCGCAGCACCCATGGTCCGCGCAGGGCGTATCGCTTGCCGACACCCGTCAGGTGCACCGCCGTCCCCCTTCACCGGAACCTCGGCAGCAGACCTTACGGCAGGACGAGATCGCGCACACGGCGCCCTCGGTCGGCGTCGGGTACGAACTGCCATGCCGCATAAGGCTCCGAACCGGCTCAGGGCTTCGAACGTGATCACGGCTCCGGACGGGCTGACGGCTCCGGACGGGCTGACGGCTCCGGACGGGCTCATCGCCCCGGACGGACGCGCAAGGGCTCGAACACGCGCAAGGGCCCGCCGCCGAGGCGACGAGCCCTGCGTACGTGCTTGTGGTGCGGTTGCGCGGATCTACATGGCGGTCTTGGACGTCTTGGGCGCGGCGGCCTTCAGCTCGGCACCGGCCGCGTTCGGCACCGGGTCGGGGAGCTTTTGGCAGACCGCGTCGGCCGGGCCGTGGCCCCTGCCCTTCGGGGTCTTGCCGGTGACCAGGTACTCGTTCAGGTAGTTGTCCAGGCAACTGCTGCCGCTGAGCGAGATGCCGTGGTTACGGCCGCCCTGCTCGACCACCAGGGCCGAGTCGCGCAGCAGCCGGTGCATCGTGACGCCGCCCTGGTACGGGGTCGCGGCGTCGTTGGTCGCCTGGAACAGCAGCGTCTTGGGCAGCTTGTCGTTGGCGACGTTCACCGGCTTGAGGCCGGACGTCGGCCAGAACGCGCAAGCCGCGTTGAACCAGACGTTGTTCCAGGTCAGGAACGGTGCCTTGGCGTAGGTCTTGACCGCGTCACGGTGCCAGGTCGCCCAGTCCTTGGGCCAGGACGCGTCCCGGCACTGGGTGGCCAGGTAGCCACTGTTGACGTTGTCGTTGGCCGGGCTCGGCGCCGCCAGGTCCTCGTACGCCGTGCGCAGCGGACCCGTGACGTTGTCGACCACGTAACCCGAGAAACCCTCGGCCAGTTCGGCCCAGGTCGAGTCGTTGTAGCCGCCCTGCGCGAATGCGTCCTCGAGTTCCGAGCCGCCGACGACGCCCTCGGCCGGGTTCTTGCTCAGCTTCTCGCGCATCGTGTACCAGGCGCTCTCCACCTTGGCGGGGTCGGTGCCCAGGCGGTAGTTCGCGTCGTACTTGGCGACCCAGGCGAAGAACGCCTTCAGGTTGCTGTTGAAGGCGACGTCCTGGCTGAGCTGGCTGCCGTACCAGATGCTGTCCTTGCTCGGGTCGACGATGCTGTCCAGCACCAGTCGCTTGACCCGGTTCGGGAACAGCTTGGCGTAGACCGAGCCGAGGTAAGTCCCGTACGAATAGCCGAAGTAGCTGATCTGCTTGGCCCCGAGGGCGGCGCGAATGGAGTCCATGTCCGCCGCCGAGGCCGGCGTGTTCATGTGCTTGAGGAAGTCGCCGTATTTGGCGCCGCACGCCTGGGCGTAGTCGTACACCCGCTTGATGTTGGTCAGTTCGTCCCCGAAGTTGTCCGGGACGGTGTCCGGACGGACCGGGTTGTTGAAGCCCGGTACGCAGTCCAGGTGCGGTTCGCTGGCGCCGGAGCCGCGCGGGTCGAACCCGATCACGTCGAACTGCGCGGCCACCTCGGGGCGCAGGTTCTTCGCGACGTAGCCGGCCAGACCTCGGCCGGGGGCACCGGGACCGCCGGGGTTGACCAGGAGTGGGCCGAGCGACTTCGCGGCGGTGTGCGGAATCCGCGACACCGCGATGGTGATCTGTCGGCCGCCGGGGTTGCTGTGGTCCATCGGGACCTGGAGTGAACCGCATTCCAGCGTCGGATAGTTCGAGCTGCCGCAGTTCTTCCAGGCAATGGGGGTGGATGCGGACTCGGCCGAAGTTGCGGGCGAGTCGTCCGCCAAAGCCGGTGGGGCGAGGGTCAGAAGCCCGCCCACCAACGTCGTGGCGGCTGCGAACGCGACGAGAGTGTGTCTCTTCACGTGGGTGTTCCTCCATGTGACGGAGCTGTCACGAGTGACATCGACGCCGGAGATGCTGCCGTGCCGACGACGGGTGCGACGAGGGGGCGGTCGGGTCGGAGTGTGAATCCTTGCCAAGGGGAGAGGTAACCATTACCCAAATTTTGGGTTTGACATACGCGAAAGCCGTTTCATCGCATTTGCACCCGATCGATCGGAAAACCGGATGATCGCGCTCCGTAGCCGACGCGCGTAGTTGACGCCACGTCAGCCCGGCACGCGGCGCGGTGCGCGCGGCGGCATGTGGCACGAGTGGTGATGCGGCGATACCGGGGCAGGTCGGTGAAGTAACGGCGGCCCGGCGGAGGCACAGCCGTGGCGAAACGCTCGGGCACATCGGCCTACCGGGAGGAGGCAACCGAGGCAAAGCGGCGGCGCGACCGTGGCACAACGGCAACGCGACGCTCGGGCGCCCCGACGGCCGGAACGAAGTCAGCAACCGCCGCGAGGCCGGG